>NZ_JAFLNG010000019.1 GCF_017427025.1 Streptomyces sp. FH025 | reverse complement strand
TCCGGCGACTCGCCGGGCTCGATCTCCCCGGCCGGGAACTGCCAGGAGAGTTGGCCCTCGGCCACCCGCCGCCGCACCATCAGCACCCGGCCGTCCTGCACGACGATCGCCACGGCGATGCCCGGGGCTTCCTCGGCGCTCTGCTGGGTCATGTCGACTGCTCCCTCGGGGCGTTGGTCGGTGTCCGAGGCCATCTTGGCCCGCGCCCACGGGCGTTGGTCAGCAGGGCGCCGCCGGCCGCGTGTCGTCGCGACCGGATGACCTCGCTCAGCGGCGCCTGCCCGGGGGAAGGGAAGCGTGGCGGCGAGGCGTGGCGCCCCACCGTTCGGCAGCGCGTGCTCACAGGCCCCGGAAAACTCGCCGAAAAAACTTTCGCGAACAGCGATGAGTTCTCGACGCGGCTCCGGTCTACCCCTGTGAAAGCGACACCGCGACGACGGAGGAGACACCGAGATGACCGAGAACCTGGGCGAGCTGACCATCACCCGCGAGCTGCCGGGCGCCCCGGCCGCCGCGTTCCGGGCGTACATCGACCCTGAGCAGTTCGTTCGCTTCTGGGGGCCGGTCGGCACCCATGTTCCGCTGGACACCGTGACCATCGAGCCGAAGGTCGGCGGGCGCTACGACAGCACCATGGTCGTCGATGCCACCGGCGACCGATTCCCGCTGAAGGCCGAGATCACCGACCTCCGGCCCGGCGAGTTCTTCGCGATGCTGGTGGAGGGTACGGGCATGCGCTCCACCCTCACCTTCACCGACCTCGGTGACGGCCGCACGCGGGTCGTGCTGCACCAGACCGACGTGCCGGCGATGTTCCGCGGCCCGGAGGCCGAAGCGGGCCTCAACTCCAGCTTCGACCGCCTGGTCGAGCACCTCGCCGCCCGGCACTGACCCTCGACGTCGCACCGGAGACCGCGGCCGTGTGCGGGCCGAGTCCCGCACGCCCCTTGGAGCGCCGCCCCGATCAACTCGGGGCGGCGCTCCGTCGTCTTCGGCTGCTTCTCGGTGCCGCCGAAGACCATGCGGTGTCCGCGCGGGCGGGGGCGGGCCGCGCCACTGGCGGGTTTCGGACACTGTCACTCCGGTGGGGTGCTCGGCAGCCGCCTTCACTCCTCTTCGAGGATCGTGTGGCGGGCCTTGTTCCAGGCGAGGGCGGCGGCGATGCCCTCCTGGAGGGTGTGGGTCGGGGCCCACTCCAGGAGGGTGCGGGCGCGGTCGATGGAAGGGTAGGCGCCGGCGTTGTCGCCGGGGCGGGCGACGGTGAGGTGGTGGGGGAGCGGCTCGCCGGTGACGTCCTCGAACGCCTTGATCAGTTCGAAGACGGTGGTGCCGTCGCCGGTTCCGAGGTTGATGGGCAGGTAGCGGGGTCCGGCCTCGGGCAGGACGGTGTCGAAGCGGCGCACCGCGGCGATGTGGGCGGCGGCGAGGTCCCAGACGTGGACGTAGTCGCGGATGCCGGAGCCGTCGCGGGTGGGCCAGTCGGTGCCGGTGACCGGGAACGACTCACCGGCGCGGTAGCGGTCGATCATGACGCCGAGGGCGTGGGTCGGCCTGGTCGTCTGAAGTCCGGTGCGCAGCTTGGGGTCGGCGCCGATCGGATTGAAGTACCGCAGGGTGATGACCCGCAGGTCGGTGCCGCCGGTGACGTCCTCCAGCGCGCCCTCGAAGGCCGCCTTGGTGCGCGCGTACGGGGACAGCGGCTTGAACGGCGCGTCCTCGGTGATGGCCTGGCCGGCGTCGTAGATCGAGGCCGAACCGGAGAAGACGAATCGGTGGCAGCCGTTGCGCAGCAGGTGGGTGACCAGGGCCAGGCCCTTGGTGACGTTGGCATCGTAGTAGCCGAGCGGGTCGGCCACCGATTCGGGCACGACGATCCGGGCGGCGCAGTTGATGGTGGCGTGGATGTCCGGGTGGTCACGGAAGATCCGGTCGATCAGCTCGCCGTCGGCGATGTCGCCCCGGTAGAAGGTGCGGCCGGCGACGAACTCGGGCCGTCCGGTGGACAGATCGTCCAGGATGACGGGCTCGATGCCCTCGTCCAGGCAGGCGCTGGCGATGGTGGACCCGATGAACCCGGCACCGCCGGTGATGAGAACCTTCATGGCCTCTCCCAAATCGGTTGGCGTTGAGGAGAGTTGGTAGCTGATTTCGGCGACTGAAAGGCGACGCCCATGCCGGTCGAAGGCTGCGGGCAGTGCGCCGAACCAGCCCTCCGCGAAGCGGATCCGGCCGCTCGATTCGACCAACTCCACTGCCGTCGACGCGAAAGTCCTCCGCGTCGGTTTCACGGGAGCATACATCTGTGACACACGCCCCATCGGGGACACCGGCGGGGCCTCCGAATCCCCGCATCGGTGGCTGCGGAAAACCACAGTGCGATCGGGCGGTCGACCGCATGGTGGCGGCCCCGCCCGCTTCCTAGCGTGAACGGCATGATCACAACATCGGCTTCCTCGATGCTCCTCACCGCTCCCGCCGAGCCCGCGGGCGGCGTCGCCGGATGGGCCGCCGACGTCATGGGGGCCATCGGCGCCCCGGGGGCCGGGCTGACCAACCTGGTCGACACCGTCCTGCCGTTCGTGCCCAGCGAGGTCATCCTTCCGATCGCCGGATTCGCCGCCGGGCAGGGCCGGTTCAGCCTGCCGACCGTCATCATCTGGACGACGCTCGGCTCCGTCGTCGGCTCCTGGATCGTGTACGCCGCCGGCGCCCTCCTGGGCCGCGACCGCACCCGCGCGCTCGCCGCCCGCGTCCCCTTCGTGAGCCCGCACGAGATCGACCGGGCCGAGGCGTGGTTCGAGCGGCACGGCCGCGCCGCCGTGCTGCTCGCCCGCATGGTGCCGGTGGTGCGCAGCCTCATCTCCGTACCGGCCGGGATCCAACGGATGTCGCTGACGGCCTTCACCGCGATGACCGCCCTCGGCAGTCTGGTGTGGAACACCGTGTTCGTGCTGTTGGGATACTGGCTGGGCGGCAACTGGCAGTTGGTGGAGGAGTACGGGGGATGGGTGTCGAAGGCGGTGGTGGCACTCGCGGTCCTGGCCGTCGCCCGCTGGTTCCTGGTGCGGCTGCGCCGCCGCCCGAGCGCCCGGCACCGCGGTTGAGGCCCGTACGCGCCGCGGCCGGTATCGCGCTCGGCACGGTCTCGGCCTGTGCCGGGCTCGCCGTCCTCGCCGCGGGGGCACTGGTGCGGTCCACCGGGCCGGCGGTCCGGCTGGCCGCGTTGGACCAGCGACGCGTCGCCGTCCTGCTCGGCGGCGCCGCCGCTTCCTCGGACGGCATCGAGCCGCGACGGGCCGCCGCCTACCTGTGGTGCCGGATCCCGGTCGGGCTGCTCGGCGGCGGGGCGCTGTTCCTGCTGGCAGCGGGCGCGTGGACGGCTGCGTCCGGGCTGTTGCGCTGGCTGGCCGGGCACGACGCGGACGGCATGGCTCCGACCTGGCCGATCGCCGGATACCTCCTCGCAGTCGGCCTGCTGCTGCTCTTCCTCGACCTGGCCGGACTGGCCGCCGTCGCCGACCTGGAACGAAGGCTGGTGTGCCGCTTCCTCGGCCCCGACGAACTGGCCCGGATGCGCCGCCGGATCGACGAACTGGCCGCCACCCGGTCCGGGATCGTCGAGGCCGTGGACACCGAACGGCGCCGCATCGAGCGCGACCTGCACGACGGGCTGCAGCAGCGGCTGATCGTGGTGGCGATGCTGCTCGGACGGGCGCGCCGCAAGAACTCCGAGGAGCTGTACCGGCAGGCACAGACCGAGGTCGAGCAGGCGTTGGAGGAACTGCGGCAGGTGGCGTGGCGAGTGTATCCCGCATCGCTGGACCAGCTGGGACTGCGCGAGGCACTGGCCGTGGACGCCGAACGCTCAGCCATTCCGGTGCACCTCAGCGGCAACCTGACGCGGCGGCCGAGCCCTGCCGTCGAAACGGCCGCCTACTTCGCGGTGCGCGAAGCCCTCACCAACTCGGCCAAGCACGCCGGGGCCACGCGGATCGAGGTGACGATCGACCAGGACACCGACGTGGTCAGGGTGTCGGTGCGCGACGACGGACGTGGCGGCGCCGATCCCGCCGGGCCGGGACTGGCCGGACTGGCGCGCCGCATCGCCGCGCTGGACGGACGCCTGACCGTGGACAGCCCGCCCGGCGGCCCCACGCATGTGATCGCGGAGCTGCCATGCGGTTGATGATCGCCGAGGACTCCGCACTGCTGCGCGCGGGCCTGGTACGCCTCCTGGAAGACGAAGGACACGAGGTGACCGCCGCGGTGGGGGACGCGGACGCGCTGCTGGCCGCGGTGGCCACCGGGCCCCCGGACGTCACCGTCGTGGACGTCCGCATGCCTCCGAGCCACACCGACGAGGGCTTGCGGGCCGCGCTGCGGCTTCGGGCCGAGCATCCGCAGGTGGGAGTGCTGGTGCTGTCGCAGTACGTCGAGCAGCGGTACGCCACCGAGCTGCTGGCGGCCGACACCCGGGGCGTGGGATACCTGCTGAAGGACAGGATCGGAAGGGTGGAGGAGTTCCTGTCCGCGCTGGAACGGGTGCACGACGGCGGCACGGTGTTCGACCCGGAGGTGGTGCGTCGCCTCCTGGCACGCACGCGCCACACCGACGACCTCGACCTGCTGACGGACCGTGAGCGGACCGTGCTGACACTCATGGCCCAGGGCCACACCAACACGGCCATCGCGCAGCGACTGTTCGTCTCCAGGAGCGCGGTGGAGAAGCACACCAACGCGGTGTTCGACAAGCTGCGGCTGCCGCGGGACGACGGCACCAACCGCAGGGTGCTGGCCGTCCTGCGCTTCCTGGGGAGCTGACTGCCGTGCCCGGCCGATCCGCGCTGCCCAAGTGCTCCTAGGAATTGGCCACGGCGGCGGCGAAGTCGTCGGCGCTGCCCTGGAAAGCCGGCCCCTCGTCGTTGACGGGAGTGACGGCGCCGCCCTTGACCTCGAAACGCCCGGTCGGACCGCCGACCACCATGTAGGAGCCGGGCTCGTACTCCTCCAGGAAGAGCACACAGGTCTCGGACACGGTGAACAGCGGGTCGTCCTTGACCTGGTGGACGGCGCCGTCCACGACTCCGCCCGTCTGGTGCACGGTGATGGCGGAGCCCGGGGTGAGGACGCGGCCGGCCTGGGCGTACAACACCTTGTCGACCGTGAACTCGAAGTCGGTGGAGAGCACGCCGCTCTTCCGGTCCGTCTGCTGGAGCAGCACCTTGCTGAAGTGCCCCTGGGCGGCGGTCTGGGAGTGCTTCTTCAGGTCGGCCACCGAGTGGTAGGCCACCGCCCAACTGGCCTCCAGTTCCACGGTCTTTCGGGTGCCGGCCGGACCGCCGTCGCCGCAGGCCGTCAGCGCCATGACCGCCGCCGAGACCATGGCAACCAGGGCTCCCACGCGCTTGGCGGACATGTCGCAAACCCTTCCGTTGCTGGCCATCTGTCTTCATGGCAAAGGGAGTTGATGTTGCCGCCGTCAATGGTCGGACTATAACCATGGAGCGTCGCCGCAAACCAAGCGCGTACCCGGGGCCCTCCCCGGGCACGCGTCGCGAACTCCAGGTGAGGGCGGTGGCAACGCCGCCCTGGCGGGTGTGGGTCGGGCCTCGGCCGGTTCGGCCTGACGGTCACTTCTGTGGGCAGCACCGGGTATGGCTGGACGAACCGGACCAGGTGATCGGCTGACAGCCGGATTGTGCGGCGCACCATCGGGGTCTGACCGCTCGGCCGCCCGACCGCCCGACCGCCCGCCGGCCCGGCGCGATCGGCCGGGTCGGCGGGCGGCGCCCCAGGGTTCGGGGAGTCCGTGCCGCGGATGGGATCAGTCGCGGACGAGCATCGAGCCGCCCAGGCCGCTGCAGTAATCCTTGTTGTAGTAGGTGGTGTGGAAGCCGGCCGGAACGGGCTGGTACGGGCACATCCACATGCCCGGTTTGGCCAGCACCGTGTACCAGGCTCCGATGCCGCCGTTGCACATGGTGTCGCTGTGGTAGATGTTGACGTACCCGGGCTGGAACGGTGAGCCCGCGCAGGTCCAGATGCCGTCCTTGACCTTCTGCATGTACCAGGCGTCGATGTTGTCGCAGCCCATGCCGTTGGGGTAATGCTGGGTGAGTACGTACCCGGGCGGCTGCGGCGAGGTGCCGCAGGTCCACAGGCCGTCGATGGGCAGCCGCATGTACCAGGAGTCCATGCCGTCGCAGCCGTTGCGCGTGTGGCCAGAGAGCACGTAGCCGGGCGGGATCGGCGAGGTGGCGCAGGTCCAGATGCCGTCCTTCACGGGTACCTGGAGCCACTGGCCGGCTCCGTTGCACCCGGCCATGTGCGCGACGAGAACCCAGCCCGGCGGGATGGGTGTCCCGCTGCAGACCCACCCGACCACCGGCCCGGCGCTGGGAGCGGATTCGGCGGCGGGGGCGGATGCGGCGGTGGGCGCGGCGGCGGATGTAGTGGCAGGCGCGGCACTGGCGGTGCCGGCGGCGGTTCCGGTGAGGACGGCCGCCAGCAGGGCGACCACCCCCACCAGGGCGGCGAGCCGGCCCCGGAGGGCCGCGATCGAGGGACGGTCCAGCAGTCGGTGATGCCTTCTGATCACTTCACACCAGTCCAATCGGAAGGTCCGTACGACCCCGAACGACCATGGTCGTACGGGGCCGGGTTGTGGAGCTGGTGTGAGCGTAGACATACTTGGAACGCTCCAAAAGATGCGGCATGGACACATCGGCAATTTGGCCGGAAATATCCGTAGTGCACCGTCAATCCGCTTTGTCAGGGCCGCAGTTGATGGTGTCCCGGTGCGGCCGTCCGGTCATCGTTCAAGTGCCGCCCGCCTGAGGCCTCGACCAGGGGGTCGAGGGCCGGTCATCCGGTCATCCGGTGATCGCGGAGAGCCTCCTTCGTAGAGGCTCCTCAAGGTCGAGGTTGTCGCCTCGCGTGGTGGTCTGCAGTAGTTCTGTGATGACGACCAGTTCGGCGAACTGTCCGGCCGGAGTGTCGAGGATGTGGGCGAGTCGGTGACGGACCCGGGCGGCGGTGTCCGGCACGAGGAGGCTGTACGAGTGCAACAGCGCGGCGTCGTACCCGGCGGGCGCGACGCCCCAGCCTTCCCAGTCGAGGACCGTGAGGGTTGGGCCCGTGAGGTTGGCCCAGTGCAGGTCACCGTGGGCCGTCGTCCAGGCAGGCACCTTGGTGTCGATCGGGATACCCAGGTACTGGGGCATGGCGCGGTCCAGGTATTCCTGCCGGACCGCCACCCGGTCGCTGGGAACGGTGGCAATGGCGTCGAGGGCGGTGCTGAGCCCGTCCCACCAGGCGTCGTCCAGGTCGGGCGCATCCCGGAGGATCGGCTCGTGAGTCGTGATGGTGGAGGCGGTGACCTTGTCGTACAGCTCCGCCAGGTAGCCGTGCTCGCCCTCGGTCCAGGTTCGCCGCCCCCGAAGACGCGGCCTGGGTACCGCAGGAGGCATGAGCCGCTCCGCCTCCTGCGGTCCCTCCCAGAGCTTTCCGCCGGCCTTGTCGGCCGGAGCGGACACCAGACGGAGCCAGCCCTCGCCGGACGCCGTGGCAACCGGGCGGCTGAGGGTACGCCCGCGCCAGCCCCACGCTTCGCGCGAGCCGACCGGCGTCGCGTCGAGCGCCGCTGCGGCTGTGGCGTGCATCCCGCGCATCCGTCTGGCGGTGTCCGGCTCAGGTTCCGAGTACATCAACGACCCTTCGAAGTGTGTCCGGAGACAACGGCGTTCGGCCGACAGTTTCGGCGGCCTGCATCCGGTAGCCGCCGTTTCCTCACCGGCGGTCCGCCATCGAACTCACCGGCCACCCCGGCATTCGAGCGCTGCCGCCTCGGCATTGCCGAGGCGGCAGCGCGAAAATCCACCGTGCAATGCGCAGGAGGAAGCCTCTTGTCTGCATGTCTGCCTCGCTTCAGCGGCGAGGCAGACATGCGGAGAGACAGATCAGACGGATTGCTCGATGTGCTCGAAGATGTCGGCGTCCGTTTCCTTCTGCCAGTCGGGCAGGGCGTCCCAGTCGGCGACGTAGCTCGGCTTCGGGTTCGGGATGTGCTTGTGGATCTGGGCGATCCAGCACAGGGCGATGAAGCGGCCCTTCTGCTCACGACTGAGTTTGGTGGTCGTCCCGCCGCTCACGATGATGAAGTCGCGGACCTGTCCGAACACGGCGGCGGCCGACTGCCGTTCCCAGTCCGGGGTCTCCTCCCAAGGCGTGATGTAGCCCGGCTTCGGTTCACCCGGGAAGTGCTGCTTGACCCCGGCGATCCACGCCTCGCGGAAGATCCGGCCGTCCTCGTTCTCCATGCTCAGTCCTCTCGTCGTCCGTTCAGGATGGGATCGCGGGCAGACCTGCGATCTGCCTATCTACCAGCCCATGCGCTTGGTGTGCTTGAGCGTCCCCGCTTCGGCGTGACGTCGACCGCGCATCGTCTGGCCCCGAATGCGTAGTGATGGTTATCACGGGAACCATCGACGCATGAGCGAAGAGCCGGCTTCTTGGGCCAGGATGGTGGCGAAGAACGAGCTTGCCGAGCCGTTGCCCCGGCGCTGGGCGCACACTCAAGGCGTGGGAGACCGAGCCGGCCGCCTCGAAAGAGTTCTCGGCCATCAGGCTGGGCTTCTCACCTGTGCCGCTCTGCTGCACGATGTCGGCTACGCGCCGAGGTTGGCGGTAACAGGGTTCCACCCGCTCGATGGTGCGCGGTTCCTCCGTGATGTCCATGGGGCTGATGACCAGCTCACGCGGTTGGTGGCGAACCACTCGTTCGCGCTGCTTGAGGCCGAGGAACGCGGCCTCCGGGAGGTACTGGAGGCCGAGTTCCCGCTGCTGGAGGACCAGCACCTGGTCGACGCCCTGGTGTGGTGCGACATGACGACAACGCCCGACGGTCGCCCGACCACGGCCGAGGAACGCGTGGCGGAGATCCTCGGCCGCTACGGGGCGGAGAGCGTGGTGGGGCGGTTCATCCGTCGGGCGTCGCCGGAGATCTTCGAGGCCGTGGCGCGTGTGGAGGCGGCGCTGGGGGCTCAGCCGAGGTAGGGATAGGTGCCGGAGAGGTAGTCGCCGATCTGCTGGCGCATGCTGGGGTGGATGTCGTACTGGTCGAGGTCGGCGGGCTGGACGAAGCGGACGCCGTCGGCTTCGTCGTTGATCGTGGGCTCGCCGCCGATGGGGCGGCCGATGTAGGCGTTCTCGTACTGCTGGCGGATCTCGCCGTCGGTGTAGGCGACGATGTGGTTCGGGTTGGTGTAGACGCCGAGGAAGCCGGTGATCTCGGCTCGGATGCCGCTCTCCTCCAGGCACTCGCGCACCGCGCACTCGGCGGCGGTCTCCCCGATGTCCTGCGCTCCGCCGGGCAGTGCCCACTGGCCCGTGTCGCGGCGGCGCTGCAGAAGGATGGCGCCGGAGTCGTCGACGACGAGCAGATTGCTGGCGGGGATGAGGGTGTTGGCCTTGGGGGCGTTGGGGTCGTTGTAGTACTCAGTCCTGCCCATGTGCGGCGGTCCCCTCCTGGTCGGGCATCCAGGGCCGCGCGTGGGCCCAGACTGCTTCGAAGCTCTGAGCGTAGTTGTCGAACCAGCCGGTGGTGTCCACTCGCTTGAGATGGAGCAGGGGGTTGGCGCTGGCTGGCTGGCCGAAGATATGCGGGTTGACCAGCAGGTTGTCGTCGTATCGGAATGGTGAGTTGTACAGCGTGGTGTTGTGAAGCCTTACCTCGCAGCTCTCTTCAGGGAGTAGGGGACGGTAGTAAGCGGCGCGCTCGAGGGCGTGCTCTACCTGCCACTGGGCGAGGCCTGTCTATGACCGGTCGTCATGCCGGTGATTCGGTCGGCCAGTTCCGAGACCGGGGCATCGCTGCGGTAGGGCCCGAGAAGCCAGCCGAACTCCTGAAGGTGGGCGTCGCACTCGGAGACTCGGTTCAGCGTGGCTTCTCTCCGAGGGCGTGGCGGAGCCAGTCGAGCGAGTCGGTTGCCAGGATGGCGTCGGCGAGATCGGTGGCGGTCTTCGTGGTCAACCGCCCTCGACTGTTGTCGATCCACCGCTGTGCGTTCACGTATCCCTGGGCGAGGTACTCGACTCCTTGGAGCAGGCACTCCAGCTTGTCGGCATCCCGGGCGCAGACGGCTTCGGGCGACTCCTTGCCTTCGTACTCGGCGATGAGGTCCTGCACGGTCGATGCCAGGACCTCGGGCATGCCTTCGACCTGGTCGGCCGTGACCGCCTCCGGGTCGGCCCTGGTCGCGTACTTCTTGCCGAGGTAGTTGACGTCACCGGTCCGCGTCTCGGCGACGTCGTGCCAGGTGGCGAGGAAGGCGGCCCGCGCGGGATCGGCGCCTTCGAGCCTGGCGATGATCGAGGCGAGAAGCGAAGTCCGCCAGGAATGCTCGGCGACCGACTCGGGATCGCGAACGCCGGCCATCCACCAGCCCGTGCGCTTGGTGTGCTTGAGCGTCCCCGCTTCGAACAGGAACCGCGCCACGGGGGACAGGTCGTCGGCCACCGTCTGACTCCTTTCACGCCTCGGCGAGGCGAATACGTGCGAATGTTCTTCAGGTAACTCATCGTCAAAGAAGCGCAATGTGACCGAGGTTCTCGTCTGAGTCATGGCATCGCGGGGCGACGGGTCGGTCGGGGGCGGACGGTAGCCATGGAGCACCGCCATAAATGCAAGCCGATTGCTTCGGGTGGCGTCGTCAACCCTGCCACGAGTCGAGGGAGACGCTGGGGCCGCTGTTGAGGTAGCTGAGCAGAGCTGACCTGGTGGTGGAGACGAATTCGTCCGGCACGGCGTCGGTGTCGGTCCATGCGACCTCCGAGTGCTTGGCGGGTTCCCCGTTCGCGAGTTCGCCGTACCACCGGTGGGCGGCGAAGACGACGGTCAGGAAGCCGTTGGGTGCCTCGACGCCTCGGGCCCCGTGGATGACGTGGGCCAGTCGCAGATCCTCTGGAGAGACTGCGAGTCCAGTCTCCTCCTTGAGTTCGCGAACCGCCGTCTCCGTGATCGGTTCGCCGGGTTCGTTCTTGCCGACGGGCAGATCCCACATGCCTTGGGCGAACTTGGCCTTGGGCCCTCGCCGGAGAAGGACAACACGCTGGGCTTCGAGGTCGTGGACGATGACGGCGGCGACCAGCAGGGTCATCGACTCCGTGGCGGGCTTGAGAGTACTGGTCTCGTCGGCGGTCGGCTGAGCCATGTCGGTCGGGTCCTTCCTGCGGTGCGGATGCCATGAGGGCACACATCATTCACCCGGTCTCTGAGATGCTATGGGCCCACCGAGAGGGGCCGCAGCCATGCAGTGGAAGATCCACGGGGAACGTCCGATCTACGAGAACCCGTGGGTGAATCTGTGGCTGGCCGATGTCGAACAGCCCGATGGGCACCGCTGGGAACACCACGTGGTCAAGCTGCGGCACCTCGCGGTCGCTGCCATCGTGAACAGCGACAAACAGGTCCTCATGATGTGGCGGCACCGCTTCATCACCGACACCTGGGCCTGGGAGCTCCCGATGGGGCTGATCGAGCCGGACGAGACGCCGGCGGAGGCGGCAGCCCGTGAGGCTCTGGAGGAGACCGGCTGGAAGGTCGGCGAGGTCAAGCCACTGATCTACGCCCAGCCTGCCAACGGGATCACCGACTCCGAGCACTTCGTTTTCCGCGCTGATGCCGTCGAGCAGGTGGGTCCTCCCACCGAACGCAACGAGTCCGACCGGATCGAGTGGATTCCCCTGACCGAGCTGCGCGGCATGATCGACCGTCGTGAGATCGTCAGCAGCGGCACGCTCGTGGGCGTGCTCTATCTCCTACTGGACGAAGCCGGCCTCTGATCACCCGGCCATATCGGCGATCCGGTCGGGCACTATGTGCATGTCTGCCTCGCTTCAGCAGCGAGGCAGACATGCGGAGAGACAGATCAGACGGATTGCTCGATGTGCTCGAAGATGTCGGCGTCCGTTTCCTTCTGCCAGTCGGGCAGGGCGTCCCAGTCGGCGACGTAGCTCGGCTTCGGGTCCGGGATGTGCTTGTGGATCTGGGCGATCCAGCACAGGGCGACGAAGCGGCCCTTCTGTTCGCGGTTGAGCTTGGCGGTCGTCCCGCCGCTCACGATGATGAAGTCGCGGACCTGTCCGAACACGGCGGCGGCCGACTGCCGTTCCCAGTCCGGGGTTTCCTCCCAAGGCGTGATGTAACCCGGCTTCGGCTCACCCGGGAAGTGCTGCTTGACCCCGGCGATCCACGCCTCGCGGAAGATCCGGCCGTCCTCGTTCTCCATGCTCAGTCCTCTCGTCGTCCGTTCAGGATGGGATCGCGGGCAGGCTTGCGATCTGGCTGCTCAGGGCGGAGATGCGCCGGTCGGCCTTGAGCGGTTCGAGGCGCCCTTGCAGCTCCCTCAGTTTGCGACCGACGTATCCCGAACCATTCTGCTGGGCGACCGACAAGGCTTCACCGGCGTAGAACAGTAGGCGATCACTGTCTCTTTGCTGAACCCCGAGTATGGCCAGATCGGTGAGAACGCTCGCCCGACGCCGTGGGGAAAGCGGCTGGTTCAACGCCTCGGCTAGGGCCTCCTCCGCAAGATCGGGCCGCCCGAGCCGTGTGTAGCAGGTGCCTCGCTCCTCCGCCAACCGGGAACCGTCGAACCGCAGCCAGCCGCCGTTGTGGACTTGCCCCCTCAGCGAGTGGATTTCGCCAGCGAGATCCAAAGCCCGGTTGCATGAGTCAACGTCTCCCAGGCTGGCGAACGCCTCGGCTTGGACAACCGCTACCCAGTGGCGAGTCGAGAGCCCGTGATCTCCGCGTTTGGCCAGCTCCGAAGCCGCGTTTAGTAGCGGAACCGCCCTGGCGAATTGCCGTTCGTACAGGCTGATGAAGGCCTGTCGGGTCAGAGCACAGGCCCACAGATCGTGGGTCCCGGCCTCACGGGCGGCGCTGGCGGCGAGGGTGTAGCAGTGCGCTGCCTCGGTGTAGCGGTTGCTGTCGAAGAAGATCTCACCGGCCAGTTGCAGGAGGTCCGCAGTGGCGGTGCAAAGTCCTTTGTGTTCTGCTTCGGTCCGGGTCCGCTCGAAGGCGCCGATGAGTGCGCTGAGGTGTTCCCGGACCATCGGATAGACGGCGGACTTGGTGCGGGCGAGCGAGAAGCTCTGCCACAGGTGCGCATTCACCTGGCTGTACCTGTCCAGGTCTGCGGCGAAAGGACCAGCGCCGTAGCCCGCCTCCTGGTCAGAACCGATGGGCGGCAGCGCAACCAACGTGCCCGTGATGCTCAGTATCTGAAGGAACTCGCGGCGGTTCATTTCGTCAACGTCACTCACATCCAGGTAGGTCCAGGAAACCGCAGGGCTGGTCGAGATCGCCATCCCGGCCTGTGGGGTGGCCATCACCGGATCGTTGCCGGTCGGCTGTGGAACGAACAGGGTTTCAAGTTCTGCGGTGGTGAGCTTCAACAACTGGGCGAGCTTGGGCCGGATGTGTGGCTGCGGCTCGGTCTCGCCACGCTCCCAACGGGCGACCGTCGACCGATCGACATCGAGCGTTTCGGCGAACCTCTCCTGACTGTAGCCCAGGGCTTTTCGCTTCCGCGCCAGCTGTGGCCTGGTGGCCGCCATGCTGTTGTCCCTTCGCTCTGCTGATGCATTGATCCAGGTCAGAGCTCCTGGTGCATCGAGTATGCACCAGAACCGCACCCGAACTGCTCTGGCTTGCCCCAACTCCCGCCTGTTTCCTGGGTGATGCGGCGCCGGAACGCCGCGAGGGAGAAGCGTGAAGGCGCGCGATCGCCGAGATATCGGCTTGGAGTGGAACGGCTATGACTCCGCTGAACACCGTGATGGTCCTGGTGCTCTGTCAATGGGACGTCGAAGCAGACGTTGCTGCGGTGCCCCTGGCTCGTCACAAGGTCACGCAGATCGTTCGGTCCTGGGGTATCCCCATGTCGGACGATTCGATGCGGGACGCGGAACTGTGCGCCGGCGAGTTGCTGGCCAATGCCATCGAGTACGCGCAGGGGCGCTTCCGCATCGTGGTCCGGTGGACCGGCGTCCGTCTGAGGGTCGAGGTCGCAGACCGGAATCCGCAGCCGCCGGCCAGGAACAAGGCCGACGACATGGCAACTGGTGGCCGTGGCCTCCTGCTGGTGGAGGCGCTGGCCCACTCCTGGGGCTGGTATCCGGTGGAGGCGGGCAAAGTGGTGTGGTTCGAGGTGGCGCCCGACGAGAGCGTGATGGGAGATGCACGGCTCGCCGCGCTCGTCTTCGTGGCTCAGGCCGGAGCGCAACAGTCGGGGTTGAACCTCGGGGACAAGCCGAAGGCGCAGGTCGTGCCGTGACGACCTCTTCCGCGCTGCCCCAGTACGAGATCCGTGTGATCGACTCCCGGAGCCCCCACTTCCTGCTGCTGGACTGCTGGAGCATCTACGACCGCGAACAGCATACGTACGTACGTGTTCCGGGCTCTTCGGACCGGATCAGGCGCTTCTACAACCGGTCGGCCGCTGAGGCGCATCTGCGAGTCCTCCGCGCGGCCGCCGACCACCGAGAGAAGGAGAGGCATGTTGCACGACCTGATCGCGAGCCCGTTCCTCAGCAGCTTTGTTGTGCTCAGACCGGGCCGCCTGGAGGGCATCAGGCTGCCCGAAGAGCGGTTCCAGGAACTTGAACGAGCCCGTGACTCCGGGCTCTACCTTCCGTCCTGGCTGGCAGACGCCGCCCGTGTGCGATGGGGCGTGGAACTGGCTTCTCGGCGCGTGGACGCTGCTGTTCTGTTCCGCGACGCCCCGGTGTACGGGCACAGCCGGGCGAGTTGGGAGATCAACCTCGGATGCGACCTGGACTGTGAGCACTGCTACCTCGGAGAGAAGCGGTTCGCGGGCCTGGACGCTGAGGGCAAGCAGCAGTTGCTCCTGATGCTGCGGGACGCCGGAGTCCTGTGGCTCCAGGTCACGGGCGGCGAGGCGTTGATCGACCCGCACTTCGCCGCCTCGTGCCAGCTCGCGTACGAGCTGGGGATGATGATCGAGGTCCTGACGAACGGCACGCGGTTGTCGAACCCTGCCGTCCTGGAGGCGCTCGCCACCAGCAGGCCGTACCGGGTCACCGTCTCCCTCTACGGGGCGACTGCGGAAACGTACGACTCGTTCACTCGTCGCCGGGGCGCCTACAAGCGGGTCACACGCGGACTGTCCGCCGGGATCGAGGCCGGTCTTCCGCTGCAACTGGCGCTGATCGTCACCGCGCAGAACGCGCACGAGCACGACCGGATGCGCGCGATGGCTGACGAACTCGGTTGTCCCTACAAGGAGTACACGCACATGTCGCCGACGATCTACGGCGGCGCCGAATCGCTCGGATCTCAGTCGCCCGCCCACCTGAAACCGCTCGAACGATTCGCGGGCTGCAACGCGGGCCACACGTTCCTCCACGTCGACCCGCACGGAAGGGCCTCGATCTGCAAGGTCGGCCGCGACGAGCAGATCGACCTCATGGCCGAAGGCGCACAAGGCCTCGCCAGGCTCGGCGGAATCGCCGACCGCCTCATGCTTCGCACCGGTGGCTGCTCCGGCTGCCAGCTCTCCGGGAACTGCTCGGTTTGCCGGCCGCTGGCCAAGCGCTACCAGGAGGCGAAGGCACCACTGAACACCTACTGCCAACACGGACAGAAAGGAAGTGCAGCATGACCGCTGTCATGGTCGAGATGACCGCCACCCGGCGTGAACAGGACGACGAGACGTTGGAGTTCATCGACAACATGGAGGACTTCGGCGCCGACGCCCTCCCCGGGTGCAGCGACGACAACCCGTACCGCTAGATCGCTTTCCCCGGAGGCCGACGGCTGTGGTGCCGTCGGCCTCCGGGCTGACTTCTGGGAGCCTGGACACCGTGACCACCACCCGCATTCACTGGGCGGATCTGCCCGACTCCGTGCACAGGGCTGTCGCCGCCCGCCTCGGCATGCCGGTTCTCGCTGCGGAGACCGCCTCGGCCGGTTTCAACTCCGAGATTGCCGCCAAGCTCACCACCTCCACGGGCGCCGTCTTCGTCAAGGGGATGCAGCTGAGTCACCCGCGCGTGTGGACGCAGCGGCGCGAGGCGGAGATTAACCCCTACGTGGAAGGCCTCGCTCCCGCGCTGCTGTGGCACCTGGAGGTCGACGACTGGAGCCTCGTCGCTTTCGAGCACGTCGAGGCCCGCCACGCGGACTACCGGCAGGCCGGGGACCTGGAGTTGATGGTCGACGCCCTCAGCCGACTCGGCCGCACCCCGTGTCCCCCGATCGAGCTCCGTCGCGCTGAACAGCGGTGGGCCGCCTACGTGGACGACCCCGGGATGCTGGCCCGGTTCGCCGGAAACTCCTTGCTGCACACCGACTTGAACAACGAGAACGTCCTGATTCAGAGGGGCCGTGCACTTCTGGTCGACTGGGCGTGGGCCACGCGTGGAGCGCCCTGGATCGACGCGGCCCTGTGGGTGATCTGGCTGATTGCGGCGGGCGATCACAGCCCAGCTGAGGCGGAGGCATGGGCCGCCAGGCTTCCAGCATGGAGGCTCGGCGATCCGACGGTTGTGGACGTCTTCGCGCAGGCCCAGGCCCGGATGTGGGCCGACATCGCCGGAGATGACCCGGACCCGTGGACTGCTGACCTCAACCAGGCAGCCCAGCAGTGGGCTCGCTTTCGAGGCAGTCGCTGAGCATCCCCGGCTTGCGGAGTGAGGGGAGCGCGGTCTTGTGCGCGCTTGCGCCGCCCTAATGAGTGATGTGAGTGGGGGATTGAGGCGTTGTTACGGCATTACGGTGAATATTGCGATGCCGGGTGTCCGTAGGGGCGCTCGGCGCGTGAGCAAAAAAGTGATCCCCGGCGGTGCGGCTAACACCCCGGGGTATGGCACCAGGAGAGAGAACTCCAGATGCAGATCCATCGTATCCCTCAGCATGCCCCCGGGTACACGATCCTGGACAATGGCCACGTCGTCCGTAAGCACTCGCTGAGTTGGGCGGCGCGGGGACTATTGAGCTACCTGCTCAGCTTGCCGGATGGGGCGCGTGAAGACGTCCGTACCCTCGCGGCGAAGAGTGTGGAGGGGCGGGCGACCGTTTCTCGGGCGCTGCGGGAACTGGAGGCGGCGGGGCATTACGTTCGGCGGACGTTGCGGGATCCGGTGACGGGGCAGGTTCGGACGGTCGTCTCGGTGCACGAAGTGCCGGTGGTGGGGAAGGCGGTTCATGCCGTGCCGCCGCTTCCCGTGTCTCCGGCCGCCGGGGTGCCTGGAGCTGGGGTGCCAGGCGGCGGGAGGGCGGGAAGCCCTTCCAAGGAAGTGAGGGCGAAGGAAGTGGAAATCCCTTCCGTCCGTCCCTCCGAAAAGTTGACGGCCGGCATGGCGTTGCTGCTTGAACTCGGGCTCAGGGAACCGAGGATGGCGTTGGCGGGGAAGCCGCTCTGTGACCAGGCCGCGCGGGTGGAGGGGCTGTTGGCGCAGGGCTGGTCCCGAAGTGCCTTGATGGGCATCATCGCGGCGCCGTTGCCGGAGAAGGTCACGCACAGCGTGGGGGCGATCGTGGCGGCGCGGATCGCGAAAGTCCCGGCTGTTCCAGCGGCACGCAGCGCGGTGGGTGGGCCGCGTCGGCATGAATGTCCTGGGCGGGACGGGATGTGTGGGCGGCCCGTGGCCTTCGCCGGGCAGGTGTGTGATGCGTGCCTTAGTGATTCGGCGGGCGGAAGGTGACCGGGGTGTCGAAGGCGGCCCGCCGCGTCGTGCGGCGCAGGGCGCGCAGGACTGGGGTGCCGAGGGTGAAGCAGAGGACGACGGTCAGCGCAGCGCGGGGGAGGTCCCAACCGAGCGACGTGGTCAGGCAGTAGGCGGCGAAGCGGACCAGGTTGGCGGGTAGCGGATCACCGGGGACGAAGGAGATGGAGCCGGCCATGCCGCCGATGTACGGCCAGCCTTGGAGGTTCATGATCGTGCCGTACAACACGGCAGAGAACGCGCCGTAGGTGGCTAGGAGAAAGAGTTCGCGGCGGCCGCGCAAGGTTGAAGCGCCCGGCAGCAGGCCCGCGCCGAGGCAGACCCAGCCCATGGCGAGCATCTGGAACGGCAGCCACGGTCCGACCCCGCCCGTCAGCAGCGCGGAGGCGAACATCGACAGCGAGCCGAGTACGAAGCCGAAGCCCGGGCCGAGTACCCGGCCGGAGAGGACCATCAGGAAGAACATCGGCTCCAGGCCTGCGGTGCCCGCGCCGAGCGGGCGCAACGCCGCACCCGCCGCCGCCAGGACGCCCAGCAGGGCCACGGACTTGGCGTCCAGCCCAGGCGCCCCGCCACCCGCCGAGCGGCCCTCGGAGATCTGGGCGATGACGACGGCCAGGAGGAGGGGAAGGAGCAGCGCGAACAGCCAGGGGGCGTCGGCGGAGTGGCCGACCAGCGCCGACTTGGTGGACGCGAGCAGCGGCCAGCCGAAGGCGGCCACGCCGACGAAGGAGACCGACAGGAGCGCCAAGATCGACCGGCGCCCCAGCGGTACGGGACGGTTGCTCATGCGCCCAGCGCCTCCGCGACCTGCCCGACGGTGAGCCACGGCCCCGGCGCGAGCACCTTGGCGACCTGTGGGGCGAACGCCGGCGAGGAGACGACGACCTCCGCCGTCGGGCCGTCCGCGACGATCTCGCCCTCGGCCAGGATCACCGTGCGGTGGGCGAGTTCGGCGGCGAGCTCGACGTCGTGGGTGGCCAGCAGGACGGCGTGGCCCTCGGCCGCCAACGAGCGCAGGATCTCCACCAGCCGGGCCTTGGCCGCATAGTCCAGGCCCCGCGTCGGCTCGTCGAGGAGCAGCAGCGGGGGCCGGGCGGTGAGCACGACGGCGAGGGCCAGGGTGAGCCGCTGGCCCTCGGAGAGGTCGCGGGGGTGGGTGTCGTCGGCGATGCCGGGTAGCAGGCGTTCGACCAGGGCGCGGCAGGTGCCCGCGACAGCGCCCGCGTCCGCGTCCGCCGCCGCGCATTCGGCGGCGACCGACTCGCCGTACAGCAGGTCGCGCGGGTCCTGTGGGACGAGGCCGACCTGGCGTATCAGTTCGGCGGGCCGGGTGCGGTGCGGGGTGCGGCCGCCGACGGTGACGCTGCCGGAGGCGGGGGCGTGCAGGCCGACCAGGCTGCCGAGGAGGGTGGACTTGCCGGCGCCGTTGCGGCCCATCAGTGCGGTGATCTCAGAAGGCCGAAGGGTGAGGTCCACCCCGCGCAGGGCCTGGACGGGGCCGCGCCGGACGGCGAGGCGGGAGGAAACGGCGATCGGGGCAGCCCCAGAAGCGACGGCGGCAGCGGGCACCCGGCCGTCCAGCGACGCACGCAGGGACGCCGCCTTGCGTCGGGCGTCGCGGACGGACAGCGGCAGCGGCCGCCACCCCGCGAGCCGCCCGAGGCCGACCACCGGCGGGTGCACGGGCGAGTGCGCCATCACCTCGGCCGGCTCGCCCAGTACGGGCGCCGCGTCGGGGGTGAGCAGCAGCACCTGGTCGGCGTACTGGACGACCCGCTCCAGCCGGTGCTCGGCCATCAGTACGGTGGTGCCGAGGTCGTGCACCAGCCGTTGCAGCACGGCCAGCACCTCCTCGGCCGCGCCCGGGTCGAGCGCCGAGGTGGGTTCGTCCAGGACCAGCACGCGCGGGTGCACCGTGAGCACCGAGCCGATCGCGACGCGCTGCTGCTGGCCGCCGGAGAGGGAGCTGAGCGAACGGTCGCGCAGGTCGGCGAGGCCGAGCAGGTCGAGGGTCTCCTCGACCCGGCGGCGCATGACGTCGCCCGGCAGGCCCAAGGACTCCATGCCGTACGCGAGTTCGTCCTCGACGGTGTCGGTGACGAACTGCGCCAGTGGGTCCTGGCCCACCGTGCCGACCAGGTCGGCGAGGTCGCGCGGCCGGTGCTCGCGGGTGTCCCGGCCGTCGACGGTGACCCGGCCGTGCAGCACGCCGCCGGTGAAGTGCGGCACCAGGCCGCTGACCGTCCCCAGCAGGGTGGACTTGCCGGAGCCCGACGGGCCCACCAGCAGGCAGAGTTCGCCCTCGGGGACGGTGAGGTCGACGCCGCTGAGCGCGGGTGCGGCGGAGTCCGCGTACCGTACGGAGACCTGCTCGAAGGTGATCACGATGCCCTCCGGGGCGGGGTCGGGGCGGCGAACGCCGGTACCAGGCCGAGGAGTACGGTCAGCACGGCGGCCAGTGGCAGCACGGGGACGGTCGGCGGGACGACGGTGGGGGCGAAGGCCGCCGGGTCGCTGCCCGAGAGGTGGATGGTGAGCGCGGCCACGGCGACGCCGGACCCTGCGGTCAGCCACTCGGGAAGCGCCCAAGGGTCAGGCCGGTAGCGAGTTCTGACGGATCGTCGGCTGCCGAGAAACAGTCCGGTGAAGGCGGCGGCCAGCCCGAGCAGCAGGACGGGCAGTGCCCAGCCGGCGCCCCCTGCGGTCAGCAGCCCGTACGCCGCCAGGCAGACCCCGAGCAGTCCGGCCAGGGTGAGCGCGGCGGTCGCCCGGGCGAGCGGGCGCGGGACGTCGGCGGTGCGGCCGAAACCCCGGGTGTCCATGGCCGCCGCCAGCGCGATGGACCGCTCCAACGCGCCCTCCAGCACGGGCAGTCCGACGCTCAGCACGGCCGCGATGCCCTTGTCGTTGCGGCCGCGCAGACGGCGTGCGGCGCGCAGCCGTCGGACGTCGGCGACCAGGTTCGGCGCGAAGGTCATCGCCACCACCACGGCCACGCCCGCCTCGTAGAGCGCGCCGGGCAGGGCGCGCAGCAGCCGGGCCGGGCTGGCCAGGGAGTTGGCGGCGCCGACGCAGATCAGCAGGGTGGCCAGCCGCAGCCCGTCGTACAGCGCCGACAGCAGTCCCTCGACGGTGACCCGCCCGCCGATCCGCACGCCCTGCGCCCAGGCGGGGAGCGGGACTTCGGGCAGCGTGAACAGCACGTGGGTGCCGGGGATCGGCGAGCCGAGCAGCACGGCGAAGATCAGCCGGATGCCGAGCACCAGCAGTCCCAGGCGCAGGAACGCCCCGTACGACCGCGACCAGGGCGCGTCGCCGCGCCGGGCCGCGACCACGTATCCGGCGGTCGCGGCGAGCAGCAGCAGGATGGCCGGGTTGGTGGTGCGGGTCGCCGCCGCGCCCAGCCCGAGCGCCCACAACCACCAGGCCCCGGGGTGCAGTTGGCGGGGGCCGGTGGGCGGTCGGGTGCTACGGGCGACGGTGCTGCTCACGGATCCGGATCTGTCCTGGGTTGGGTTCAGGGGTTGCGGCGGCGGCGCGCCTGCCAGACGGCGCCGCCGGCGAGGACGGCGACCAGCGCACCGCCGGCGATCAGGCCGACGTTCGGGCCGCTGTCGTGCTCGGCGGTCCCGGCGCCGGGACCGGCACCACCACCGGCGCCCAACTGCTCGGCGCAGCCCGCCTTCGGGTAGCCGGCGATGGCGCACAGCAGGCCGTTGGTGTCGTACCGCAGCGGCGGGGCGACGGCGGCCAGCACCTCGGCGGAGGTGGCGCGCGGGGTGACGCTGGCGCAGACCGTCCGCTGCTCGGGCGGCTGCGCGGCGGACGACCCGGCGTCCGCGCCGGACGCCCCGGCGTCCTCGGCGGTCCCGAAGTCCAGCAGGACGGCCACCCGCTTGTGCCCGTCCTGAGCCGGAGTGTCCGCACAGATCACGTCGAAGCCCGCCTGCGTGCGCGGCTTCGCGGCGTCCTGCCCGCCGTCGGGGCTGACCGCGAAACGCCAGCCGTCCACCGCGCCGTCCGGCGGGACGGAGACCGCGGGGCCCTGCTGCTGGTACGCCCAGCTCCCGCCCTCGGCCCCGCGCCAGAACGACCAGTACCGGTACCCGCCGGCCGCCTGCGCGGGCGAGGCGACGGCGGCGGAGAGCAGCAGGACCGCGCCGAACAGGGGAAGGAACAGCGAGCGAAGCCGGGAAGAGGAGGATGCGGGGCGCATCAGAGGTTGGGGTTGCGCTTGCGCTGGAGGCTGAGGAGCAGACCGCCGCCGATGCCGATGAGGAGCCCGACGATGATCACCCAGTACTGGCCGAAGCCGCCCCCCTTCTTCTCGGCCGAGTGCGACGCCTCCGGCGAGGCCGAGGCGGTGGCCTTCGGTGCCGGGCCGAGGGCGGTCAGCTGGTGGGTGAGGTCGGTGGTGTCGCGCTGGGTGGCCTGGGTGACCAGCAGGAGGGTGGCGGTGGCGCCGGCGTCGGTGCCGTTCTTGGTCCAGGTGGAGCCCTGCTGCTCCAGCCAGTCGACGACGCCGTAGGTCTGGTCGGGGTGCCCGCTCTGGGTGAGGGCGAGGGCGGCCCAGGCGGTGGCGGTGAAGTCGGGCTTCGGCTCGGCGCCCGGGGTGGTGAGGGTCAGGTGCTCGCCGCCCGCCGCGAGTTGGCCGGTGAGGTAGTCGCCGGCGGCCTCGCCCGCCTCGGCGTGCGGGACGGTGGTGGGGGCGGAGCCGTCGGAGCAGGCGAGGGCCTTGGGCTTGGTGTCGGCCCGCACCGTGGTGGTGACCGGCAGGTGCCCGCCCGCCGCGGCGAGGGCGGCCTGGGCGCTGGCCAGGGAGTTGGGGGCGAGGGCGCCGGTGGCGGCGTCCGGCTGGTAGGCGAAGGCGCCGCGCTGGTCGGCGGGGGCGGCGCAGCCGAGCTGGAAGTGGGCGAGGCCGTCGAAGGCGTTCTTCCCACCCGAGGGCTTGGCGACGCTCGCCGGGTCGGTCCTGGCGGCGAACAGCGCGTTGACGGCGAGCCCGGTGGAGTTGGCGTCGCCGGGGTTGCCGGGGTTGTACGGCCAGCTGCCGTCGGTGTTCTGGCTGGCCTTGAGCCACTGCACGCCCTTGTCGACGGCCTCCTGGTGCCCGCCGAGGGCGACCAGGGCCTGGATGGCGACGGCGGTGGCGTTGCTGTCCTCGAACTTGGCGTCGCAGGCGGCGCCCGCGGCCCGGTAGGAGGGCCAGCCGCCGTCCTCGCACTGCTGCCCGGTGAGCCACGCGACCGCGGAGTCGGCCGGGGTGACCTTGGCCGCCGTCAGCGCGGTGAGCGCCAGGGACTGCCGCCAGACGCCGTCGTACGTCGGGTCGCTCTTGCCGTACAGGCCGTCCGGGATGGTGGGCGCGGGGACGTCGGCGAGGGCCGGTCCGGCGGCGACGCCGGCGAGCAGCGCGGCGGACAGGGCGGCGGCGCCCAGGCGGGCGGCGGTGAGCATGGTGCGGGTGTGCCTTTCGGTGAGCGGTGTGGCCCGGGCGGGGCCCTTCCGTAGTCCTCGACGGTGCCGGGCGCGGGCGTCCGGACTGGCCGCTCGCCCCTCCCCGGGTGCTCCGACTCACCCGGGCCGGGACGGCCGGGCTCACGGTTGCGGGGTCAGCGCCGGATTCGCACCGGCTTTCCCCGGGGGAGGAGCGGGATGGAGTTGTGCTGCCCGTCGACTCTAGCCGCCGGACCGTGCCGGGCGGTCCGGACGGAGCAGGAACAGGTTCCAATCACAAGGGGCCGGGCGCACGGTCAGGGCAGGGAGAGCAGCCGGGCCGCGGTGTGCAGGTCGGCCCGGACCTCGGCGATCGAGGCGCGTCCGGAGAGCCAGGCGACCAGGGCCGAGTGCCAGGTGTGCTCGATCACCCGGACGGCCGCCCGCTGGCTCTCGCTGGGCGGGCCGGACTGGCCGATCGCGTCCAGGATGAGCTGCCCGGTGGCCACGCTGACCCGGTCCACCTCGGCGCCGACCGAGCGGTCGGCGAAGCTGAGCGCCCGCACCATCGCCTCGGCCAGCAGCGGCTCCCGCTGGAGGGCGTGGAAGGCCCGGGTGAGCGCGTCGGCGACCCGCAGGGCCGGCTCCCGGTC
This sequence comes from Streptomyces sp. FH025, assembly GCF_017427025.1. Lineage (GTDB taxonomy): Bacteria > Actinomycetota > Actinomycetes > Streptomycetales > Streptomycetaceae > Kitasatospora. The sequence continues at coordinate 5,738 of NZ_JAFLNG010000019.1, read as the reverse complement.
GGTCGGCGGGTGCCGCCGGATGTGCTCCTGGAGCCCCTGGAGCTGCTCCAGCATGACCGCGACCAGCAGGTGCACCTTGGACGGGAAGTACCGGTACAGCGTCCCGAGGGCGACCTGCGCGCTCTCCGCGACCTCCCGCATCTGCACCGCCTCGTACCCGCCGCGGGCGGCCAGCGCGGTGGCGGCCCGCAGGATCCGCCGCCGTCGCTCGGCCTGGCGCGCGGTCAGCGGCGGTTCGCCCGGCGGCGGGGAGGCGGGGCTCGCGGACGGGCCCGCGGACGGGCTCACGGACGGACGCGCGGACGGGCTCGCGGGCGTGGTCGGCGACGGCAAGGGGGCTCCCGGGGCGGATGGTCGGCGGAGTGCTCCACAAGGTCGACACGCCGTCGACGGGATCGGCGTGGCGGGAATCACCAGCCCTGGTTCCTGCGCGAAAGCTACGGGCCGGTATCTTCGAGGTCTCTCATTGTTCACATGGCCGATGACGAGTTCCACAGCCACTGAAACCTGATCTACTTTAGCGACCGGTGCACACCACCGGCAGCACAGCCAGCAGCCAGAGATGAGGGCCCAGGATGACCGCGCAGCCGCTGCGGATTGCCCTGCTGTCGTACCGCGGGGACCCGTTCTGCGGCGGTCAGGGCGTGTACGTACGGCACCTCTCCCGTGAGCTGGCCAGGCTCGGCCACCACGTGGACGTGATCGGCGCCCAGCCGTTCCCGGTGCTGGACGAGGTCGACGGCCCCGGCTCGGTGCGCCTGGTCGAGCTGCCCAGTCTGGACCTCTACCGCGCCGACGACCCGTTCCGCACCCCCGCCCGCGGCGAGTTCCGCGGCCCGGTGGACGTGCTGGAGTTCGCCACCATGCGCACCGGCGGCTTCCCCGAGCCGCTCACCTTCTCGCTGCGCGCCCGGCAGTACCTGGCCCGGCACAAGGGCCGCTACGACGTGGTGCACGACAACCAGACCCTCGGCTACGGCCTGCTGGGTCTGGCCCGGCACGGCTTCCCGCTGGTCACCACGATCCATCACCCGATCACCGTGGACCGGCAGTTGGAGCTGGACGCGGCCGACACCCGGCTCAAGCGGCTCTCGCTGCGCCGCTGGTACGCCTTCACCCGGATGCAGCGCAGGGTCGCCGCCCGGCTGGACCACGTGATCACCGTCTCCGGCACCTCGCAGCGCGAGATCGCCGAGCACCTGGGCGCCGCGCCCGGCGCGATCTCGGTGGTCCCGATCGGCGCCGACACCCGGCTGTGGTCCCCCTCGGCGGAGATCGCGCGCGTCCCCGGCCGGATCGTCACCACCTCCAGCGCGGACGTGCCGCTCAAGGGCCTGGTGTTCCTGGTCGAGGCGCTGGCCAAGGTCCGCACCGAGCGGGACGCGCACCTGGTGGTGGTCGGCAAGCCGCAGAAGGAGGACGGGCCGGTGGCCGAGGCGGTGCGCCGCTTCGGGCTGGCGGAGCACATCGAGTTCCGCACCGGTCTGACCGACGGGGAGCTGGTCGACCTGTACCGCTCGGCCGAGGTGGCCTGCGTCCCGTCGCTGTACGAGGGCTTCTCGCTGCCCGCCGCCGAGGCGATGGCCACCGGCACCCCGCTGGTCGCCACCACCGGCGGGGCGATCCCCGAGGTGGCCGGGCCGGACGGTGAGACCTGCCTGGCCGTGCCGCCGGGGGAGGCGGACCCGCTGGCCGGCGCGCTCGGCCGGCTGCTGGACGACCCGGCGCTGCGCGCCGAGCTCGGCGCGGCCGGACGCGAGCGGGTGCTGGCCCGGTTCACCTGGGAGCGGGCCGCCGAGCTGACCGCCGAGGCGTACCGCGCGGCGATCGCCACCGGCGCCGGTGCGAGGGCCCGCTCCGGGCCGGGCTGGCGCTACGTGCCCTGAGTGACGTGCTCTTGAGCGGCGCGCCCCGGGCGACCGGACGCGTGGCCTGAAGAAGGCGCTGACGGAAGCGCCGACGGAAGCGCCGACGGAGGCGCTGAAGCGCTGACGGAGCGTCAAGAGCGCTTGGTAGCAATAGGAATGGGAGCCCTGTAGTGCTGACCGTCGATTTCTCGCGCTTCCCGCTCGCCCCCGGCGACCGGGTGCTCGACCTGGGCTGCGGCGGGGGCCGGCACGCGTTCGAGTGCTACCGCCGCGGTGCCGAGGTGATCGCCCTGGACCAGAACGCCGAGGAGATCGCCGAGGTCAAGAAGTGGTTCGCGGCCATGGAGCAGGCCGGCGAGGCCCCCGAGGGCGCGTCGGCGGTCGCGATGGAGGGCAACGCGCTGGCGCTGCCGTTCGAGGACGAGTACTTCGACAAGATCATCATCTCTGAGGTGATGGAGCACATACCGGACGACCGGGGCGTGCTCAAGGAGATGTTCCGCGTCCTCAAGCCGGGCGGACTGCTCGCCGTCACCGTGCCGCGCTGGCTGCCCGAGAAGATCTGCTGGGCGCTGTCCGACGAGTACCACGAGGTCGAGGGCGGGCACATCCGGATCTACCGGGGCGACGAACTGCTCGGCAAGCTCAAGGACGCCGGCCTGGAACCGTACGGCACCCACCACGCGCACGCGCTGCACTCGCCGTACTGGTGGATCAAGTGCGCGGTCGGCGTGGACAACGACAAGGCGCTGCCGGTCAAGGCCTACCACCAGCTGCTGGTCTGGGACATCGTCGGCACCCCGGTGATCAGCACCCTCACCAAGGCCGCCGAGAAGGCGCTCAACCCGGTCATCGGCAAGAGCTTCGTGGCGTACGCCTCGAAGCCGCGGCGGGCGGGCGCATGACCGCCGCCGTCCCCGAGGTGCTGCTGCTCGACGGGGTGCTGGACGCCGAGCAGGCGGCCTGCACCGTCCGCAGCATCCTGGCGGAACAGCGCCCCGACGGCGCCATACCGTGGTTCGCCGGGCACCACCTCGACCCCTGGGACCACACCGAGGCCGCGATGGCCCTCGACACCGCCGGCGAGCACGCCGCCGCCGAGGCCGCCTACCGCTGGCTCGCCGCCCGGCAGAACCCGGACGGCTCCTGGTACGCCGCCTACACCGACGGCGCGGTCACCGACCGGGCCAAGGAGAGCAACTTCTGCGCGTACATCGCGGTCGGGGTCTGGCACCACCACCTCAGCACCGGCGACGACGCCTTCCTGGAGTGGATCTGGCCGGTGGTCCGGCGGGCGCTGGACTTCATCGTCGCGCTGCGGCTGCCCGGCGGCCCGATCGCCTGGCGGGTCGACGAGGACGGCACCGCCACCGAGGAGGCGCTGCTCACCGGCTCGTCCAGCATCCTGCACGCGCTGCGCTGCGGCCTGGCGATCGCCGACTACCTGGAGGAGCCGCAGCCCGACTGGGAGCTCGCGGCCGGCCGGCTGCGGCACGCCATCGCCCACCACCCCGAGCGGTTCCTCGACAAGGACCGCTACTCGATGGACTGGTACTACCCGGTGCTCGGCACCGGCCTGCGCGGCGAGGCGGCGCTGGCGCGGATCGAACGGGACTGGGACCGCTTCGTCGTGCCCGGCCTCGGCGTGCGCTGCGTCAGCGACCGGCCCTGGGTGACCGGCGGCGAGAGCGCCGAACTGGCCCTCGCGCTCTGGGCGATCGGGCAGTCCGACCGCGCGGTGGACATCCTACGCTGGATCCAGAAGCACCTGCGGCACGAGGACGGCGCGTACTGGACCGGGTACGTCTTCGAGGACGACGCGATCTGGCCCGAGGAGCGCACCACCTGGACGGCCGGGGCGCTGCTGCTCGCGGTGGCCGCGCTCGGCGGGGACCCGGCCACGGTCGCGGTCTTCGGCGGGGAGCAGCTGCCCGCCGGGCTGGTGGTCCAGGACTGCTGCTGACGGCCCGACGCACACGGAAGGGGCGGGACCGGATCACCGGTCCCGCCCCTTCTCCGTACGCGCAGGTGTCAGCCGCGCTGGATGTCCGAGACGTCGGCCAGCACGCCCTGGGTGCCGTCCTGCAGCTGGGCGACCAGCGCGGTGCCGCGCTGCTCGACGGCCAGGTACCAGGTGCCCGGCACGACCTCGCCGACCGGGGCGCCGGCCGGGTTGTCCTTCGGGGCCAGCTGGCGCGGGGCGGGCACGGCGAACCAGAACGGCTGGAAGTCCGCCGCAGGGGCGGCCGGCTGCGGCTGCTGGGCGACCGGGGCCGGGGCCGGAGCGGCGGCGTCCTGCACCGGACCGGGCTGGAGCGGCTGACCGGGCTGACCGGGCTGCGGCTGGCCGGCGGCCGGGTAGCCGTAGCCGGCGGCCGGCTGGGCGCCGAACGCCGGGTCGTGGCCCTGGGTCGGGTAACCGTAGCCGGGCTGACCGGGAGCGCCCGGGTGGCCGGGCTGGCCCGGCACCGGGTAGCCGCCCTGGTACGGGACGGCCGGGCGGTCGGTGACCAGCGGGGCCTTCAGCGCGGGCAGCAGCGGGCTCGCGGCGGCCGCACCGGCCAGCACGAGCAGCGAGATGAGGCCGAGCCAGGCGCCGAAGCCGTGGCTGATGCCGAGGCCCTCGAAGCTGCTCGCGCCGCCGCCCAGCGCCCAGACCGAGGTCCACAGCGCCGCGACGGAGAACGCGATGCCCCACTGGTCCAGCCGCAGGCCGAGCACCTGGCGGTTGGCCGCGGCCGCGCCCTGGAAGCGCTGCACCAGGATCAGGACGGCGGCGGCGATGCCCAGCAGGTAGATGGAGGGCAGGATGGGGAACAGCTGGGTGCTCCACGCGTTCTGCGAGCTGTTCGGGCCGCAGTACCGTCCGGAACAGGTCCAGTACGGCAGGAAGGAGGCGATGAAGAGCAGGACGGCCGCGCCTGCGACGGCGGCGTCTCCCCTGGTGAGAGCGCGCAGATTCACTTACGTTCCCCTCGTTGACGTGTCGTGGACGGTGGTTCGCGCGGTCGGGCTGACCGGCCGAAACTCCCGAACGGACCAGAAGCCTAGGCCCAACGGTCCCGCCGGTGCACGGCGGGACCGGGAATGGGTCGAAGTCGTTGCAAACCGTGCGGGCCGGGAGGGGTTCCGTCCCTCCGGCCTGCGGGTTCCAACTCCCGTGCCGCGCCCCGTCCCAGGCGTAAGGCGGGGCCTCAACGCGTGGTCAGGAACGCGGTCAGCGCGTCGGCGATCCCCTGGGCGGCCTGCTGGCGCCACTGAGGGTCCGTCATCCGTCCGGCGTCCGCGGAGTTGCGCATGTTACCGCACTCGATGAACACCTTGGGGACGGTCGAGAGGTTGAGTCCGCCCAGGTCGGAGCGGACGTCCAGGCCGTCCTTGGCGATGTAGTCCGCGTACGGCTCACCGGTCGCGGCGTGGAAGCGCTCGCGCAGGAGCAGGCCGAGCCGGTGCGAGGGTTCGACGATCGCGGAGTTGTCCGCCTTCCCGGCGACGACCTTGGCGGGCATGATCACGTGGAAGCCGCTGCCGCGCGCCGGGCCGCCGTCGCCGTGCACCGAGAGCGCGACGTCGGCGTGCGCGTCGGCGCCCGCCCGGGCGCGCTCGTCGATGCACGGGCCCCAGGGGCGGTCGCCGTCCTGCACCAGCACCACCTTGGCGCCCCGGGCGGTCAGCAGGGCGCGGGCCCGGCGGGAGACGTCCAGGGTGTAGTCGGCCTCGGTGTAGCCGGCGTTGGTCTCGGTGCCGGTGGTGTCGCACTCCTTGCGGGCGTTGCCGATGTCCACCTGACGGTTGATCTCGGCGGGGTGGGCGACGTTGCCCGGGTTGTGGCCGGGGTCGAGCACGATGGTCCGGCCGGCGAGGTCGGCG
>NZ_JAFLNG010000189.1 GCF_017427025.1 Streptomyces sp. FH025 | reverse complement strand
GGTGGCCTGGGCGATGTACGCGCCGAGGCCGGTGGCGGTGAGCGTGGTGCCGCCGAAGGTGACCACCTCGGAGACGATGGAGGCGTTCCAGGCGCCGCCGGAGGCGGTGATGCCGCCGGTGACGTACGCCGGGAAGATCCCGGGGACGATCAGCCGGCGCCAGCGCTGCCAGCCGCGCACGCCGAGGTCGTCCATGGCCTCGCGCAGGTCGCTGGGGATGGCCATGGCCCCGGCGATGGCGTTGAACAGGATGTACCACTGGGCGCCGAGCGCCATCAGCAGGATGCCGCCGAGGTCGATGGACAGTCCGGTGCGCAGCAGCAGCCAGACCACCAGTGGGAAGAGGAAGTTGGCCGGGAAGCTGGCGAGCAGCTGCACCAGCGGCTGGGCGATCCGGGTCAGCCGGGGGGAGAAGCCGATCCGCACCCCGATCGGCACCCAGACGACCGTGGCCACCGTGACCAGCACGACCACCCGGGCGAGGGTGGCGAGGCCGAGCAGCAGCGGTTCGCCGAAGACGCCGAGGCCGGTGCGGTCGGCGAGGTAGCGGCCGAGGTCGACCAGGCCCCACAGCACGATGCCGCCGGAGACCAGGGCGAAGGCGGCGTCCCCGGTGCGCCGCCACCCGGGGCTGACGGCGAGCGGGCGGTCGTCGGTGCCGAACACCCGCCCGGCCCGGCCCAGGGCCTCGCCCAGGGGTCGCAGCGCCCGGCCGAGGAGGGCGGGCCAGCGGGAGCGGCGCAGCAGGTCGAGGACGACCGAGCGCTGCACCTCGGTGGCCTCGGACTGCTCGTTCCTGAAGCGTTCGGCCCAGGCGGTGAGCGGACGCCAGAACAGGAAGTTCACGCCGATGACGAGGACGGCCATGGTGGCGATCGCCCAGCCGACCCGGCCGAGGTCCCCGGCGGCGATGGCGGCGCCCGCGTAGGAGCCGACGCCGGGCAGCGCGTACCGCTGGTTGTCGACGCTGATCGCCTCGGAGGCGACCAGGAAGAACCAGCCGCCGCCGAAGCTGAGCATGCCGTTCCAGACCAGGCCGATCATCCCGGAGGGCAGTTCGACCTTCCAGAACCGCATCCACCGGCTGAACCGGAAGGAGCGGGACAGCTCGTCGAGTTCGCGCGGCAGCGAGACCAGGGAGTGGTAGAAGCCGAAGGTCATGTTCCACGCCTGGGACGTGAAGATGGCGAAGACGGCGGCGCACTCCAGGCCCAGCATCGAGCCGGGGAACAGGGCGAGGAAGCCCGTCACCGCGACGGTCAGGAAGGCGAGCACCGGCACCGACTGGAGGATGTCCAGCGCCGGGATGAGCACGCGCTCCAGACGGCGGCTGCGGGCGGCGGCGTAGGCGTAGCCGAAGGTGAAGGCGACGGAGACGGCGAGCGCGGCGAACATCCGCAGCAGCGAGCGCGCCGCGTCGTACGGCAGCCGGGCCGGGTCGGTGTCGACGGCGGCGTCCCGGGCGGTGGAGAACCGTACGGTGGCGCCCTGCCCGACCCGCAGCGCGAGGTAGAGCAGGACCAGCACGGCGGCCGCCACGACCACGTCGACCCAGGCCGCCCGGGTCGGGCGGCCGACCGTCCGGGGCGGCAGCGAGGCCCGGGACCGGCCCGGGGCTGACTTCGGAAAGGGCATGACGGGGACCTCCGGCGCGCAAACCCGGGCAGTCTGCTCCCTCGCGACGTCCGTACGCAAATGACCTGGGTTCGGGCCGCTGTTCAGGCGGCCTCGACGAACTCCAGCAGGTTGCCGACCGGATCGGTGGTGTAGAAGCGGCGTCGGGGCGGCAGGGTGTCGTCCCAGACCACCTGGGCGCCCAGTTCGGACAGCCGCAGGGCGAACTCGTCGATCTCGCAGACCGCGATCCCGGGGTGGGCTTTGACGCTGGGCCGGAAGCGCTCCTCGATGCCGAGGTAGAGCCGCACCCGCCCGCCGTCGGCGGCGAACCAGCAGCCGCCGCGGCCGGTCAGCGGCCCGGGCTTGGGGATCTCCGCCATCTGGAGGACGTCGCCGTAGAAGGCGCGCAGCAGGGCCTCGCTGCCGGGCGGTGCGGAGAGCTGGACGTGGTCGAGGGCCGTGATCACTGCGGCTTCCTCTCGGAGGGGGTGGACGTGGCGTGCCGCCGGGCCGCGGTGGCCAGCAGGCGGGCGGTGGAGGTGGGGAGATCGAGGTGGTGGGCGATCCACTGGGGGTCGTGGCCGTGGGTGGCGAAGACCCAGGCGGTGTAGAGCCGGTTGAGGCCGGGGGCGCCGGGGCCGAGCAGGATCGGGCGGACCTGCTCCATCGGGAAGCCCTCCAGCGAGCGGGCGCTGAACCACTGGGTGTCGTCGTCGGCCGCTGCGGCGATGCCCGTCGGGGTGGCCGAGGGGCGGCCCGCCCGCCGCTGGCTGTGGGCCAGCAGCAGGGCGAGCAGCAGCCCGGCGGCCGAGGCGCCGATGAGCACGCCGGACAGGAAGAGCCGGAGCTGCCCGGGGGCGACCCCGACGGCGACGCCCTGGAGGGTGAGCAGGAGCAGGACGCCGCACAGCGCGGTGCCTCTGCCGGTCCGGGGCCAGGTCCGGGCCCAGGTCCAGGTCCAGGGGAGTGGGGCGGTTCTGGTCATGTGATGTCCTCCTCCGGTGCTGTGTGTGCGGGGGCTCAGCCGACGCGGGTGAGCCGGGGGTCGTACTTGTAGCCGATCTGCCGGACGGTGGCGATCGCCTCCCGGTGGCCGGGGCCGAGCTTGCGGCGGATCCGGGCGATGTGGGTGGCGATGGTCCTGGTGTCGCCGGTGTCCGGTCGGCCCCAGACCGCCTCCATCAACTGGCGGCGGGAGTGCACCCGCAGCGGGTTGCCGACCAGGTGCGCGAGGAGTTCGAACTCCAGGTACGGCAGGTCGAGTTGCTGGCCGTCGACGGTGACGGTGCGGTGTTCCGGGTTCACCACCAGGCCGGTGTCCGGGTCGCCGCCCTTGTCGAGGCCGGTGGGCTTCGGGGCGGGCGTCCGGCGTCGGGCAGCGGCGGCGGGGTGGTCCGAGAAGATGGCGTCGAGCCTGGGGTAGCGCACGACCATGGCGGATGCTCCTTCGGCTGGTCGGTGGGTGGGGTGGTCGGTACGGACTGGTCAGTGGCCGGGGTCATCAGCGGCCGGGGCGGTCAGTGGCCGGGGTGCCAGGTGGCTTCCAGTCGGGTGGTCCCGCTCTGGTCGGTGACGGTGTGCCAGCGGGCCCGCATCCGGACCTGGTGGCCGCTCGGCGCGGCGCCGACCGGGGCGCCGACCGGGGTGGCGACGGCCTGGAGGACGGAGTTCTCCAGCGGGCTGGCGGCCAGCCGTCGGCCCACCGCGGCGAGGGCGGCGCGCAGGCGGCCGCGATCGGTGGACGGGAGGACGGGCTGGAACGCGGCGACGATGGACATGGCTGGTCACCTCCGTGACGGGACGATGAATGTGGACGGGTGCACCGGTGGGTGCGAGGGCTGACGACACGTCATGTACGTGGTGCGTCAGGCGGCTTGGGCGTCCCGGTGGTGGGCGGCGGCGCGGGCGAGACGGCGCGCGGCGGCCGGCGGGAGGTCCGCGAAGAGTGCGAGCCAGTCCGGGCGGTGGCCCTGGCAGGCCAGCAGGTAGGCCAGGTGGACGCGGGGCTCGTACGCGGAGGCCGGGGTGTTGGGCGTACCCGAGCGGGGGCAGGCGCCGGGGTCGTCGAGGCGGTAGTCGCGCTCGACGCCGTCGTGCAGGGCGAGGCGGACGCTCGGGCAGCGGTGGAACGGGGTGGTGCGCATGGCCGTACTTCCTTCCTTCCCCGGGTGCGGGGCGGTCGAGGGTTCCGGGTGGGGCCGGGGCGGCGGCGGGCTGCGGCCGGGTGTCGCCGCCCCGGTGCTCGGATCGGCGCTTCAGCGAGGTGTCGCGTCGGCGCTTCGGCGGCTCAGTGGCTGAGCGCGGTCTGGACGATCTTGATGATGACCATGATCATCGCGACCAGGAGGTAGGTGCGCAGGGCACCCATGCCGATCTTGCGAGTGGCGGACATGACCGGCTTCTCCAGGGTCTCCAGCGGGGGCATCCGCCAGTTCTCGCGGCCGGTGCGGTCGATGGGGTCCTCCTTGGTGCCCCGGCGGCCGAAGGTGAAGAAGTACCCGGCCACCAGCACGCCCGCCACACCGCAGCCGGCCATGATCCACAGGATCGCGTCCGAGCTGATGTCCGGCCACACCACGGCGGCGGTCAGGATGAGCGACAGCATGACCAGGACGCCGACGACGGCGGAGGTGAAGGCGTTGGTCTTCGGGCCGTTGACCCACGGGCCGAGCACGGCCTTGTCGTTGCACAGCAGCAGCAGGAAGACCGTGGCCGAGGGCAGCAGGACACCGGCCAGCACCTGGACGAACTGCGTCATCAGGCCCTGGGTGTACTCGGTGGACAGCAGCGTGATCGCGGCGGCCACGACCACCAGGCCCGCGTAGATCCCGTAGAAGCCCTTGGCGCCCTTGACCCCGCGGTGCAGCGAGTGCTTGATGCCGAACACGTCGCCGATGGCGTAGGCGGTGGAGAGGGAGACCGCGAAGGCGCCGATGATCGAGGCGTCCAGCAGCGCGATGGCGAACAGCACGCCCGCCAGGTGGCCTGCCTTGTCCTCGATGCCCTTGGCGACGGCGCCCGCGTCGGAGAACTGGCCGAAGCCGTCCGTGCCGGCGAAGGCGGCGGCGGTCAGGCCCATCATCGCGGCGGCGCCGATGATGACGATCGCGATGCCGATGACCAGGTCGGCCTTCTCGTACTTCATGAAGCGCGGGGTGATGCGCTTGTCGATGACGTACGACTGCTGGAAGAACAGCTGCCAGGGGGCGACGGTGGTGCCGACTATGGAGACGATCACCAGCATGACGGCGGCCAGCTCGCCCGAGCCGCCCGGCATGGACGGCACCACGAAGTCGTGGGCCATCTGCGAGGTCCTGGGGTGGACCAGGAAGTAGATCGGCACCAGCAGCAGCGAGCCCACGCACAGCGTGATCGCGACCCGCTCGAAACGCTGGAACGACCCGGTGAACGCCGAGGCGATGATGATCGCCGCCGCCAGCACCACCGAGGCGACCTTCGGCAGGCCCAGGTAGTCGGCCGCCAGGGTGACGCCGATGAACTCGGTCACCAGGGTGAGCGCGTTGAGCAGGAACAGGTCGATGACGCTGAACGCGCCCCAGAACTTGCCGAAGCGCTCCAGGATCAGCCGGGCGTGCCCGACACCGGTGACGGCACCGAGGCGCAGCACCATCTCCTGGTTGACGTACAGGACGGGGATCAGCATGAGCAGGGTCCACAGCAACTGGGTGCCGTAGTTCTGCCCCGCCTGGCCGTAGGTGGAGAAGGCGCCCGCGTCGTTGTCGCCGACCATCACGATCAGGCCGGGGCCGACGATCGCGAGCAGGGTCTTGAGTCTCGCCGACAGTCCCTGGCGGGGTGTCGTGTCGTCGAGCCTGATGGTGCCGAGCGCGCCCTTGATGTCGCCGACGTGGGCGTCGTCCAGTACCGCTGAACGCGGCGCAGCGGCCTTGGAGTTGTTGAGGGTGGTGTTGGTGGTCATGACGTTCCTCCCGTGTGCCCCGGACAGGCGGGGCGGTTCGGGGGCGCGCGGCAGCAATTCCCCCTGCGTGTGGGCACGGCGCATCGGCGCGCGGCGGTGCGAGCCCGTTCGGGCACGGCGAAGCCGCGTGCTGGCGGTGGCCGATGTGATGCGTCGTCAGACAGGCGCGCAGGGAAGGTTGTTACCGCGTGCCGGAGGTGTACGAGAGCATGCGGGGGTAGGGGCGACTGTGGCCCGGACTACTGCAGTCCATGTCTCTCGCCTCCTCCCGGCCGACGCACCCCGTGGTGCGTGTCATCGACGCGGCAAGGTGCTCGCCGGCGCGCGCGAAGCGACCGTCGGCTCACCCCAACTCGTCAGAGCTTTGGCACTCCACGGCGTGTCCAACCCCCTTGGGTCGGAAGCCACTTCGGATCAACCCTTAGGTCGGGAGGATCTGTCCTAACCCTGGGCGTCTCTCGACGTCGTCGGATCAGTGGCCTGTGTCCGTGAAGAAGCCTCACCGAACGAGGTGCCTTCTTCAAACCTCCAGAAGCATAGAACGCGCGGAGGCCGATACTTGCGTACTTGGTAGAACCTTTACCTTCAATTCCGAGTCGACGTGCTCATGCTGCCTGCGTGTTCATGCTGCCGACGCGGTTCACGCCCTGGTCACGGTGACCCGCAGGTGCTTCATGATCGGCTGGTCGCTCTGGGTGCTGTGGTCGCCGATCGCGCACAGCACGTTGAGCTCCGGCATGTACCCGGCCGCGCAGCCGCGCGGGATGTCGTACGGGACGGCGAGGTAGCCGTGCACCGAGCGGGTGCTGCCGTCGCGGGCGGTGCTGGTGATGTCCACCGGGTCGAACTCGGCGATGCCGCGCTCGCGCATGTCGTCCCGGTTCAGGAAGACCAGCGTGCGCAGGTTCTTCACGCCCCGGTAGCGGTCGTCGCCCGAGTAGATGGTGGTGTTCCACTGGTCGTGCGAGCGCATGGTGCCCAGCGCCAGGGTGCCCGGGGCGGGGACGACGTCGGGCAGCGCGGCGGCGGAGAACTCGGCCTTGCCGGAGCGGGTGCGGAAGACCAGCTCGCGGGCCGGCTGCTTGATCCGGAAGCCCAGCGGCAGCCGCACCCTGCGGTTGAAGTCCTCGAAGCCGTCCAGCACTTGGGCCATGGTGTCGCGGATCCGGTCGTAGTCCTCGATGTACCACTCCCACGGGGTGGGGCTGTCCGGCAGCGCCGCGCGGGCCATCCCGGCGATGATCGCGGGCTCGGAGAGCAGGTGCGGCGACGCCGGGCGCTTCATGCCGACCGACAGGTGCACCATGCTCATCGAGTCCTCGACCGAGGTGGACTGCACCCCGGTGCGCTGCTGGTCCTTCTCGGTGCGGCCCAGGCACGGCAGGATCAGCGCCCGCCGGCCGTGCACCAGGTGGCTGCGGTTCAGCTTGGTGCTCACCTGGACGGTCAACTCGCACTTGCCCAGCGCCTCCTGGGTGTACGGGGTGTCCGGCGCGGCGAGCGCGAAGTTGCCGCCCATGCCGACGAAGACCGTCACCTCGCCGCGCTGCATCGCCTCGATCGTCCCGACGGTGTCCAGGCCGTGCTCGCGCGGCGGGTCGATCCGGCACACCTCGGCGAGCCGGTCGAGGAAGGCGACGGCCGGCCGGTGGTCGATCCCGCAGGTGCGGTTGCCCTGGACGTTGCTGTGCCCGCGCACCGGCGAGGGGCCGGCCCCCTCGCGGCCCAGATTGCCGCGCAGCAGAAGGAGGTTGACGATCTCCCGCGCGGTGTCCACGCCGTGCTCGTGCTGGGAGACGCCCAGGCACCAGCTGAAGATCGAGCGGTCGGCCTCACGGTAGATCCGCGCCGCCTTGAGGATCTCGGCCCGGCTCAGCCCGCTCTGGTGCTCGATCTCCTCCCAGGGCGTGCTCTCGCAGACATCGCGGTACGCCTCGAAGCCGGCGGTGTGGCGCTCGATGAACAGCCGGTCCAGCGCCCGCTCGTCGGTCGCCGACTGCTCCAGGATCGCCTTCGCCATGCCGCGCAGCAGCGCCATGTCGCCGCCGATCCGCGGCTGGAGGTTCAACGTGCCGGTGCGGGTGGACTTGGCCAGCGCCATGTCCGTGAAGTCGTGCGGGATGATCGTCCGGGTGGCCGCCGCCTCGATCAGCGGGTTGACGTGCACGATCTGCGCGCCGCGCTTGTAGGCCTCGGCGAGCGAGGTGAGCATCCGGGGCGCGTTGGAGGCCGCGTTCACGCCCAGGATGAACAGCGCGTCGGTGACCTCCCAGTCCTTGAGGTCGACCGTCCCCTTCCCGGTGCCGAGCGAGGCCTCCAGGGCCCGTCCGCTGGCCTCGTGGCACATGTTGGAGCAGTCGGGCAGGTTGTTGGTGCCCAGTTCGCGGGCCATCAGCTGGTACAGGAAGGTCGCCTCGTTGCCCAGCCGGCCGGAGGTGTAGAACGCGGCCCGGTTCGGGTCGTCCAGCCCGCGCAGGGTGCGGCCGACCAGCTCGAACGCGTCCTTCCAGCCGATCGGGACGTAGTGGTCGCTCGCCTCGTCGTACACCATGGGCTCGGTCAGCCGGCCCTGGTCCTCCAGCGCGAAGTCGCTCCAGCCGGACAGCTCGGTCACCGAGTGCGCGGCGAAGAACTCCCGGCCGACCCGCTTGCGGGTCATCTCCCAGGTGACGTGCTTGATGCCGTTCTCGCAGATGTCCAGGTGCAGGCCCTTGGTGTCGTCCGGCCAGGCGCACCCGGGGCAGTCGAAGCCGCCGTTCTCGTGGTTCATCCGCATGATCGCCCGCGGGCCGTCCAGGTACGCGCCCTCGCGCATGAGGAAGCGGGTGACGCTCTTGGCCGCGCCCCAGCCGGCCGCGGGGTGGTGGTAGGGCGCGAACCGCGGCGGCTCGGCGGGGGAGGGACCGACCTTCTCGGTCACCTCCTCGGGCTGCCCGGATGCGGTCGTGGCGTCGTCGGAGGTGGTCACGGTGGTCGCCTTCCGTCACACGGCTCGGGCACTCGGCGTTCGGGTCGACGCTACGCCGCGCCGACGGACCGTGCGCGCCGAGCCGTCACGCCTGCGGCAGGCTGCCCAGCACCGCCGCGACGTCCGTGCGGCGGGCCACCTCCAGCAGCGCGCGGGCCATCGCCGAGCCCGGCTCCCGGGCCGCGACCACCAGCCCGATCGGCGCGCTGTGCACCGGCTCCACCAGCGGGACGGCCCGCATCCCGGGCGGCACGCCGAACACGTGCAGCCAGGCGTACGGCACCACGCTCGCCCACTGCCCGGTGCGGACGTGCGCGAACAGCGAGGCCACCGAGTCCGTCTCCACCCGGGGTGTCGGCGCCAGCCCGAGGCCCGCGAACACCTCGTCCAGCACCCTCCGGCCCTGCATCCCCGCGTGCAGCAGGCACAGCGGCAGCCGGGAGGCCTCCGTCCAGGTGGCGTGCGGGTGCCGGGCCTGCTCCTCGGGCGGGCCGGTGGGCGGGCCGGTAGGTAGACCGGTGGGTGGACCGGTGGGCAGGCCGGTGAGCAGGCCGGTGAGCAGGACGTACCGCTCCTCGTACAGGGGGACGGCGCGCAGGTCGTCGGCCTCCGGCCCGGGCAGGTAGGTGATGCCCGCGTCGACCTCGAAGTTCCGTACCTGGCGCAGGAGTTCATCGGAGCGCAGATCGGTGGAGAGCTCCACGGCGGCCAGCGGGTGCGCGGTGCAGAACGGCCCGGTGAGCAGCGAGACGGCGCCCGAGGCGGTCGGCACCGAGCCGATCCGCAGCCGTCCGCTCAGGCCGGTGCGCAGCGCGTCCACCTCGTCCCGCAGGGCGTCCCGGTCGGCCAGGATGCGCTGCGCCCACAGCACGATCCGTTCGCCCTCGGGGGTGAGGCCCTCGTAGGCGCGGCCGCGCCGGACCAGCAGCACCTCCAGCTCGTCCTCCAGCTTGCGGACGGCCTCGGACAGGGCCGGCTGGGAGACGTGGCAGGCCTGGGCCGCGCGCGCGAAGTGGCGCTCGCGGGCGAGCGCGACCAGGTACTCCAGCTGCCGGAAGAGCATCGACCCGACCTCGGCTATCCGACCGCGACGGCGGTGTCGATCCGGTCCGTCCGGGTGTAGACGTTCATCGAGTCGCCGCGCAGGAAGCCGACCAGCGTCAGCCCGCTCTCCTCGGCCAGGTCCACGGCCAGGGAGGAGGGCGCGGAGACGGCCGCGAGCATCGGTACGCCCGCCATCACGGCCTTCTGCACCAGCTCGAAGGAGGCCCGGCCGCTGACCATCAGCACCGTGCCGCGGGCCGGCAGCAGGCCCTCGCGCAGCGCGTGGCCGACCACCTTGTCCACCGCGTTGTGCCGGCCCACGTCCTCGCGCAGGCACAGCAGGTTCCCGTCGGCGTCGAACAGCCCGGCCGCGTGCAGGCCGCCGGTACGGTCGAAGACCTTCTGGGCGGCGCGCAGCCGGTCGGGCAGGGCCGAGAGCTGCCCGGGGGTGACGCGCAGCCCGTCCTCGGCGACGCTCCACGGCGCGGTGGTGCGCACCGCGTCCAGGCTGGCCTTGCCGCACAGGCCGCAGGAGGAGGTGGTGTAGAAGTTGCGCTCCAGCGAGGCGTCCGGGGCGGGCACGCCGGGGGCCAGCGCGACGTCCACCACGTTGTAGGTGTTGCCGCCGTCGGCGGTCGCCCCGGCGCAGTACCGGATCCCGGCCAGCTGGTCGGCGGAGTGCAGCACGCCCTCGCTCACCAGGAAGCCGACCGCGAGGTCGAAGTCGCTGCCGGGGGTGCGCATGGTCACCGTCAGCGGGCGGCCGCCGACCCGGATCTCCATCGGCTCCTCGGCGGCCAGGGTGTCGGGGCGGTGGGAGGGCGTGCCCTCGCGCAGGCGCAGCACCCTGCGCGGTACGGTCACTCGGCCCATCGTGGTCGGCTCCTCGGTCGGTTCGGTCCGGACGGTGTGGTCGCGGACGGTGTGGTCGCGGACGGTGTGGTCGCGGACGCTGTCGTCGTGGACGGTGTCGTCGTGGACGGTGTCGTCACGGACTAGGCAAACGTTTCCTCGAATGCATCCTCGCGCGTCGTACCGATTTCCGGGACGGCCGGGTCGTTCGGGCCGACGGGTCGGTCCTCCGTGGCGGGCAGATGACGGCGGCTGTGGGCGGCGGTCACCCCCAGGCACAGTGTGCCGATCCCGGCCATGCCCGTCAGCAGCGCCGGGTAGGAGGCGTGGCCGGCGGTTCCGGCCAGCAGCAGCGGGGTGAGGAAGCCGCTGGAGGTGGTGCTCTGATAGACCGAGGCGGAGGTCGGGCCGGAGTCCGCGCCGGAGTGCGAGCCGGTGAGCCGCTCCACCTCGTGCAGCCCCGCGCCGAGCGTCAGCCCGTACCCGGTGCCGAGCACCGCGGCGGCGGCCACCACCAGGCCCACCGAGCCGCGGGCGGCGGCGAGGGCGCCCAGCAGCAGCCCGGCGATCACGGTGGCCATCGCGGTGAGGGTGGCCCGGGCGCTGTGCGCGTCGTCCAGCCGGGCGGCGAAGGGCTGGGCGATCACGCCCATGGTGAGGGTCAGCGCCGCCACCAGGCCGCTGAACAGCGGCGCGTACCCGGGCAACCGGTCGGCCACCAGCGGCGGCAGCACCACGTACCCGACGGTCGCGGCGCCGAGGACGGCCGGGCTGGCGGGCAGGACGACGTAACGGAACCGGGGGTGGCGCACGGCCGCCGCCGGACGGTTCGGGGCGCTGCGGCCGGGAGCCGTCTCCGGGAGGCGACGGGTGGCCCGCAGGACCAGCAGACAGCCCAGCGCGTGGGCGAGGCCGGGCAGCACCATCGGACCGGGCAGCCACTCGGCGAGCACCCCGGTGGCCAGCGCGCCCGCCGCGAAGCCCGTACCGGTGGCGTACGTCGCGCGGCGGGCCGACACCCCGGGCGCCGTGGTGGGGCCGGCCAGTTCGCGCAGCCAGGCCGTCCCGGCCAGGAACACCAGCCCGGCCGCGAAACCGGTGACCGGTCGGGCCGCGAACACGGCCGGCTCGTCCCCGAGCGCGAGTACGGCGCTGGCGGCGGCCGACAGCCCCAACGCGCCGCACACCGTCCGCCGGCGCCCGTACCGTTCGGCGGCGGCGCCGCCCAGCAGCAGGCCGGGCACCAGACCGACCAGGTACACGGAGAACATCGCCGCCAGCGAGAGCGCCGACCAGTCGGTGCGCGCCCGGTACACCGTGGCCAGGGCGGTGAACTGGTT
>NZ_JAFLNG010000188.1 GCF_017427025.1 Streptomyces sp. FH025 | reverse complement strand
GGTGATCGGGCGGGGCCCACGGCAGGCCGAGGCCCTGGGTGACGTCGTTTAGGTGGACCAGGGTCTCGGTCAGGCTCATGGCCACGAAGCCGGTCGGGTCGGCGAGGCCCCACGGGTGGTACGCGCGCACGTCCGGCGGGGCGACGCGGGCGACGGCGACCATCAACCCCCCACTGGCGTCCAGCACTTCGAGCAGCCCCGGCACACCGCTCGCCGGCTCGGCGCGGACGAAGTTGTTCGGCCCGCCGGGCGACCGGCGCGTGGCCGCGAAGGGCACGTACCGGTCGCCCGGCGGCCGCGCCGGGCCGAGCTGGGCGGCGTACGCCAGCAGGTCGTCGGCGAGGTGCTCGACGGTCTCCCAGCAGCTCCAGGTGAGCGGGCCGGCGGGCCGCGACCAGTCGGCGTCGGCCGGGGCGCCGCGCAGGGTGTCGACGGCGAGCCGCACGGCGAGGGCGAGGTCGTCGGGCGTCGGTGATTCGATCATGCGCCGGAGGCTAGTCTCACGGCCGCCGGGAGCGGAAGGTGCGGCGCAGGTCGTCGACCCAGGCCCCGGGGTTCTCCCACGGGATGAAGTGGCCGCCGCGCTCGTGGGCGGTGAGGTTGACGTGGTTGTACCAGGCGGCCCGGTCGCTGTCGAGGAAGCTCTGGACCCGCCGGTCGGTGCTGACGCCCGGCGGGTTCTCGTACCCGACGAAGGTGATCCCGGTCGGCGCCTCCACCACCGGCCACCGGTCGTGCGAGGGCCGCCACGGGTGGCGGTCGATGTTGGCGTAGTAGCGGATCGAGGAGCCGATGGCGTTGTTGGCCCAGTAGACGGTGGCGTGGGTGAGCAGGTCGTCCCGGCTGAACACCTTCTCCACGTCCCCGTCGTGCTCGCTCCAGCCGTCCCAGCGGGCGAGCAGCCAGGCGAGCAGGCCGGCCGGGGAGTCGCTGAGACCGGCGGCGAGGGTGGCCGGTTCGAGCATGTGGGTGGTGAGGTGGACGGCGAAGCGGCGCTCCAGTGCGAGGGCCCGCTCACGGATACCGTCGGGCAGGTCGTCGGGCAGCGGGCGGCCCTGGGTGATGCTCCAGGCGCGGTCGCCGCTCAGGAAGTCGAGCCGCTGGCCCGAGCCGATGTGGATGCCGTACAGCGCGCCGGCGTACTTGTGGCCGAGCTGGCCGCAGACCAGCGCGCCGATGTCGCAGCCGCCCGCCGCGTAGCGCCCGTACCCGAGGGTGCGGGTCATCAGGCTGTGCCAGAGGTCGGCGACCTGGACGAAGGTGAGGTCCGGGTGCCCGGTGAGCGGGCCGGGGAAGCCGAAGCCGGGCAGGGAGGGGACGATGACGTCGAAGGCGTCGGCCGGGTCGCCGCCGTGCGCGCCGGGGTCGGCGAGCGGGTCGATCACCTTCGACCAGTGCCAGAAGGTCCACGGCCAGCCGTGGCTGAGGATCAGCGGGACGGGGCGCGGCCCGACGCCGGCCCGGCGCAGGAAGTGCACGGGGGTGCCGTCGACCGTGACCGTGTAGTTCTCGTAGGCGTTGATCGCGGCTTCGGCGCGGCGCCAGTCGTAGCCGTCGCGCCAGTACGTGAGCAGGTCGGCGAGGCGCGCCCGGGGCACGCCGTACGACGGGTCGTCGGGCTCGCCGAGCGGGAGACGGGTGCGGGCGAGCCGGTCCCGGAGGTCGTCGAGCACCTCGTCGGGCACGTGGATCGGGGTGGGGGAGAGCGGGAAGGGTGCGGTGTCCATCCGGGGCTCCTTACCGGGTCTGCCGGGTCTGCCACAGCAACCTATCCACACCACCCGTGCCTCGGGACGGTGGGCTGCCTGTCAGTGCCGGCAGGTAACCTCGCCAGGTCGAGAACCCCCAGGAAGGATGCCCGTGACGATCCCCGCACCGCAGCGGCCCCAGCCTCCCGCCGGCTGGGTCTCCACCGGCCTGAGCTGGCACGACGGCCGCGCCCTGCTCGGTGCCGTGCGCGGCACCCGGGTGCACGAGCGTGCCGTCGCGCCGGGGGCGGAGGTGGGCTGGCTGCTCGGCGGCCCGCGCCGCTGCGTCGGCGCCTGGCTGGCGGGGGCGACGGAGCGCACGCCCTGCCCGCACCACGCGGTGATCGAGCCGGACGGCGGCGCGACGCAGTGCCCGGCCTGCCAGAGCGTGGACCGAGGCCTGGCCCTGGCCCGGGACATGATCCTCGACGACGGCCGCACCTACCTGCTCTACCTCGCCTGGTTCGGCGAGGGCCTGCTGAAGGTCGGCCTGACCGCCGAGCAGCGCGGCGACAGCCGACTGCTCGAACAGGGCGCGCTGGCCTACGCGTTCACCGCCCGCGGCGGCCTGCCCGCGGTGCGCCGCGCCGAACTCACCGTCGCCGCCTCGGGGATGGCCCGCGAACGCTTCAAGTCCCGTGTCAAGACCGACCACTGGTGGGCGCACGGCGATGCCCCGCACCGCCGTACGGTGCTCACCGAAGCCCGCGCCCGGGCGCACCGGCTGCTGGACGGCCACGCCGTGGAACTGCTCGCCGACCGCCCGGTGGTCGACCACGTCGACCGCTTCGGGCTCGGCGCCGGCGCGCCCGAGAGCTACCGGGAGATCGCCGGCCTGGCCGACGGGGCGGTGATCGCGGGCCGGCTGCGCCCGCCGGTGGGGCGGCACCTCTTCCTCGACCAGCCGGACGGCTCCGGCCCGCTGCTGCTGGACACCCGGCGCCTCACCGGCTGGACGCTCACCCCCGTCGTGGGTCGCGCGGCCGAGGGTCTCACCCTCCAGGAGCGCGTCCGCCCGCCGGAGCCGGACACCCAGGAGGCGCTCTTCTGACCCCAATGCTGGTTGCGTATTGAAACCGCAGGCCTTAGCCTCGTCCCTGCCGGTTTCAACCTGCTACCAGCATGGAGCGAGTTCGACCATGATCGCCGCCCACGAGACCTTCGACGGCACCTTCCCGTACAGGCCGCACTTCAGTACGGCCCCCGGCTTCCCGATGCACTACGTCGACGAGGGCTCCGGCCCCGTCGTGCTCTGCCTTCACGGTGAACCCACCTGGGGCTACCTCTTCCGCGACCTGGTCCGCCGGCTGGCCCCGACCCACCGGGTGGTGGTCCCCGACCACATGGGCTTCGGGAAGAGCGCGACCCCGGCGGACCGCCGGTACCGGTTGCAGGACCACGTCGACAACCTGGAGGCGCTGGTCGACGACCTCGGCCTGCGCGAACTCACCCTCGTCCTACACGACTTCGGCGGTCCCGTCGGCATGGGCCTGGCCGCCCGGCGCCCCGGGCTGATCGCCCGGGTGGTGAGCGTCAACGGGCCCACGCCGTTCGGCCAGCCCGGCCTCGGCGCGACGCTCGCGGCCAACGCGGCCGAGTCCCCCTGGTTCGGCTGGATCGCCCGGGCGCACGCCGACGGCAGCCTGGACGCCGTCCTCGGCGAACTCGGCTACACGATCCTCAGCACCCTGAAGCTCAACGGCTTCCAGAACAACGCCCTGATCACCGACACCTGGCTGCGCGCCTACGGCTCGCCGTTCCCCACCCGGGCGGAGGCCGCCGGGGCGCTCGGCTGGGCGAAGGGCTTCGCGACCGGCGAGCACGTGTTCGAGACCCCGAGCGCCGAGGCCCGTGCGGCCCTGGCCGCGCTGCCCGCGCTCGCCCTCTGGGGTACGGCCGACCGCACCCTCGGGGCCCGGCACTTCCTGCCGCTGTTCGCCGAGGCGTTCCCGCGCGGCCGGGCCGTGGAACTGCCGGGCGTCGGGCACTACAGCCCCGAGGACGCGCCGGAGGCCGTCGCGGACCTGCTGGAGGAGTTCCTCGCGGAAACCGGCTGAGCGGGAAGCCGATTGAGCGGGAATCGGGCTGAGCGGGAAGCAGGCTGAGCGGGAAACCGGCTGATCAGCCCAGCTTGCTGCGCACCCCGCCCGGCCCCGAGCGGGCCCGGCGGGAGAGCGGCGGCCGGGAGGGCCGGACGTCGCCGCGGCCGGCGGCCGGCTCGACGGGCTCGGCGGCGTGCCGGGCGAGCGCGGCCCGGGCGGCGGCCAGCGCGACCCGGGCGAGCAGCGGATCCTCCCGGACCCCGGCGGCGCGCTTGGCACTCTGGCAGTCGGAGCACCAGACCGGCGAGGCCGGCCCCTCCGGGTAGCGCATGTCCTCCGGCGGCAGGTAGTGCCCGCCGCACTCGACGCACTCGAAGACCAACCTCATCCGACGATCACCGTCCCGGATCCGTGGCACCGACCGCAGGGCGACCAGAACGTGTGGACGCTGGGCACCATGCTTCCTTCCTCGTCCAGTTCGACCGTTGCCTCGGTCTTCTGGGTCCCCCCGGACCCGCCGCAGCCGGAGCAGGACTGAACCTCGGGCATATGCCGTCCTTCCGTAGCGGAGGACCACCGTAGCGCGATTTCCGGCGGGGAAGCACCGCGCGCCGCGATCCACCACCCGTACGGGGAGCGCGAACCACCCCCGCACGGAGTCGGCCCCTCGCGACGAGCACCGAACGCGAGGGGCCGACCGTCCATGGGAGTGTCAACTACGGGCGGCCCGCAGGAACTCCCGGTTCATCGCCGCGATGCTGGGCAGCGGAATGCCCTTGGGGCAGGCGGTGGCGCACTCGCCGGTGTTGGTGCAGCCGCCGAAGCCCTCGGCGTCCATCGCCGAGACCATGTCCCGCACCCGGGCGGAGCGTTCGGGCGCGCCCTGCGGCAGCACGTTGAGGTGCACCACCTTGGCGGAGGTGAACAGCATCGCCGAACCGTTCGGGCAGGCGGCCACGCAGGCGCCGCAGCCGATGCACTCGGCGTGCTCGAAGGCGGTGTCCGCGGCCTCCTTGGGCACGGGCGTGGCGTGCGCCTCGGGGGCGCTGCCGGTGGGGGCGGTGATGTAGCCGCCGGAGCCGATGATCCGGTCGAAGGCCGAGCGGTCCACCACCAGGTCCTTGACCACCGGGAAGGCCGCCGCCCGCCAGGGCTCGACGTCGATGGTGTCGCCGTCGCGGAAGTGCCGCATGTGCAGCTGGCAGGTGGTGGTCCGTTCGGGGCCGTGCGCCTGGCCGTTGATGACCATGCCGCAGGCGCCGCAGATGCCCTCGCGGCAGTCGTGGTCGAAGGCGACCGGCTGGTCGCCGCGGGTGATCAGCTCCTCGTTGAGGGTGTCGAGCATCTCCAGGAAGGACATGTCCGGGCTGATCCCGCTGACCTGGTAGGTGGTCATCGACCCGGGGGCGTCCGGGCCCGCCTGGCGCCAGATGCGCAGGGTGAGGTTCATGCGTAGCTCCGCTGGGTGGGGTGGACGTACTCGAAGTCGAGCGCCTCGCGGTGGAGGACGGGCGCGTTGCCGGTGGCGGTGAACTCCCAGGCGGCGGCGTAGGAGAACTCCTCGTCGCGCCGGGCGGCCTCGCCCTCGGGGGTCTGGCTCTCGGTGCGGAAGTGGCCGCCGCAGGACTCGGAGCGGTGCAGCGCGTCCAGGCACATGAGCTCGGCGAGCTCGAAGTAGTCGACCAGTCGGTTGGCCTTCTCCAGCGACTGGTTGAGTTCCTGCCCGGTGCCGGGCACCCTGATCCGGCGCCAGAACTCCTCGCGCAGCTGCGGGATCCGCTCCAGCGCGCGCTTCAGACCGGCCGCGTCGCGGGCCATCCCGCACTCGTCCCAGAGGAGTTCGCCGAGCTCCCGGTGGAAGGAGTCCGGGGTGCGGTCGCCGTTCACCGCGAGGATCAGGTTGAGCCGGTCCTCGACCTCCGCCTCGACCTCGGTGACCACCGGGTGGTCGGCGGGCACGGCGGCCACCGGGTTGCGGGCCAGGTAGTCGTTGATGGTGGGCGGCAGCACGAAGTAGCCGTCGGCGAGGCCCTGCATCAGCGCGCTGGCGCCGAGCCGGTTGGCGCCGTGGTCGGAGAAGTTGGCCTCGCCGATCGCGAACAGGCCGGGGATGCTGGTCTGGAGGTCGTAGTCGACCCAGAGCCCGCCCATCGTGTAGTGGATCGCCGGGTAGATCCGCATCGGCACCCGGTACGGGTCCTCGGCAGTGATCCGCTCGTACATGTCGAAGAGGTTGCCGTACTTGGCCTCGACGGCGTCCCGGCCCATCCGGCGGATGGCGTCGGCGAAGTCCAGGTACACGCCCTGTCCGCCGGGGCCGACGCCGCGGCCCTCGTCGCAGACGTTCTTGGCGGCCCGGGAGGCGATGTCGCGCGGCACCAGGTTGCCGAAGGAGGGGTAGATCCGCTCCAGGTAGTAGTCCCGCTCGTCCTCCGGGATCTGCGCGGGCGGTCGGTCGTCGCCCTTGGCCTTGGGCACCCAGATCCGGCCGTCGTTGCGCAGCGACTCGCTCATCAGGGTGAGCTTGGACTGGTGGTCGCCCGAGCGCGGGATGCAGGTGGGGTGGATCTGGGTGAAGCACGGGTTGGCGAAGTAGGCGCCGCGCCGGTGGGCCCGCCAGATCGCGGTGGCGTTGGAGTTCTTGGCGTTGGTGGAGAGGTAGAAGACGTTGCCGTAGCCGCCGGTGGCGAGGACGACCGCGTCCGCGGTGTGGCTGGTGATCTCGCCGGTGACGAGGTCGCGGGCGACGATGCCGCGGGCCCGGCCGTCGACCACCAGCAGGTCGAGCATCTCGGTGCGCGGGTGGATCTCCACGTTCCCGGCGGCGATCTGCCGGGAGAGCGCCTGGTAGGCGCCGAGCAGCAGTTGCTGGCCGGTCTGGCCGCGGGCGTAGAAGGTGCGGGAGACCTGCACGCCGCCGAAGGAGCGGGTGTCCAGCAGGCCGCCGTACTCGCGGGCGAAGGGCACGCCCTGGGCCACGCACTGGTCGATGATCTCCACCGACACCTGGGCGAGCCGGTGCACGTTGGACTCGCGGGCGCGGAAGTCGCCGCCCTTGACGGTGTCGTAGAACAGCCGGCGGATCGAGTCGCCGTCGTTGCGGTAGTTCTTGGCCGCGTTGATGCCGCCCTGGGCGGCGATCGAGTGGGCGCGCCGCGGGGAGTCCTGGAAGCAGAACTGGACGACGTGGTAGCCCTGTTCGGCGAGGGTGGCGCCGGCCGCGCCGCCGGCCAGGCCGGTGCCGACCACGATCACGGTGTGCTTGCGCCGGTTGGCCGGGTTGACCAGCTTGGCGTCGAACTTCCGCTGGTCCCAGCGCTGTTCGATCGGCCCGGTGGGGGCCTTGGTGTCGGCGATCGGCTCGCCGACGGTGTAGTCCAGGTAGCTCACTTCACCACTCCGGTCATCACGGCCACGGGGACGGACAGGAAGCCGGCCGTCAGGACGAGGGCCAGGCCGTTGGCGGTCAGCTTCAGCGCCCGGTCCCGGCGGGCGTTGTTGGCGCCGAGGGTCTGCGCGGCGCTCCAGAAGCCGTGCCGGATGTGGAGGCCGACGGCCAGCATCGCGACGATGTAGATCACGTCGCTGTACCAGCGGCCGAAGGTGCCCACGATGTTCTGGTAGACGTGGCCGTGCTCGGCGACCGGGTTCACGGTGAGCGTGGTGAGGTCGAGGACGTGCCAGACGATGAACAGCGCCAGGATCACCCCGCCCCAGCGCATGGTGCGGGTCGCGTAGCTGGCCCGGCGGCGCTGGTGCACGTACTTGCTCGGGCGGGCGGCGAGGTCACGGCGGCTGAGCTGGTACGCGGACACGCCGTGCAGCACCACGGCGGCCACCAGGCCGACCCGGGCGAGCCACAGGAACCACTCGTGGCCCAGGAACGGCTGCCCGATGGTGCGCAGCCAGGCCGCGTAGCCGTTGATGTCGTCGGGGCCGAAGAAGACCTTCAGGTTCCCCAGCATGTGCGCGACCAGGTACAGCAGCATGGCCAGTCCGGTGACGGCCATGACCGCCTTCTTGCCGACGGTCGACCGCCACAGGATCGCCAAGGTGGACGGATGCCGGTCCGTCCGAGTCGCGGTTGTCATGGCAGCAACGGTAGGGACAGGCACCAGAGTGCGTCCAAGACATGCTGCGGCTGGTGACGATAGCTGTGGCCTATCGGGACCGCCTAAGCTGGTCATGTGCAGCTCCAGCAACTCCGCTACTTCGTGGCCGTCGCCGAGACCCGGCACTTCACCCGGGCGGCCGAGGCCGCGCACGTGGCCCAGCCGTCGCTGTCCCAGCAGATCCGGGCGCTGGAACGGGAGTTGGGCTCCGAACTGTTCCACCGGACCAGGGGCAACATCGCGCTGACCGACGCCGGGGACGCCCTGCTGCCACTGGCCCGGCGCATCCTCGCGGACACCGAGACCGCCCGGCTGGCCGTCCAGGAGACGGTGCAGCTGCGCCGGGGCCGGGTCCGGCTCGGCGCGCCGCCGAGCCTGTGCACCAGCCTGGTGCCGGACGTCCTGCGGGTCTTCCGGGACCGCTACCCGGGCGTGGCGCTGGGGGTGCGCGAGGGCGGCTCGCGCGACCTGGTCCGCTGGCTGGCGGCGGGGGAGCTGGACCTCGCGCTGATCATCACCCCGCCGAGCGGGGAGGCGGCGCCCGCCCTCGCGGTCACCGAACTGCTGCACGAGGAGCTGGTGTTGGTGGCCTCCGCCTCGGCGGCCTCCGCCGCGCGGCGCTCACGGCGCACGGTCCGGGTCGCGGAGCTCAGGGGCCGGCCACTGGTGATGTTCCGGGAGGGCTACGACGTGCGCGAGGCCACCCTGGCGGCCTGCCGGGCGGCCGGGTTCGAGCCGGAGTTCGCGGTGGAGGGCGGCGAGATGGACGCGGTGCTGGGCTTCGTCCGGGCCGGGCTCGGACCGGCCGTGGTGCCCGGCATGGTGGCCGCGCGCTCGGGCCTGGCCGTCACCCCGTTCGCCGCGCCGGGCCTGGGCCGCACCATCGCCGTCGCGCACGGCCGCGAGGTGCCGCCCACCCGGGCCGCCGAGGCGCTGCGCTCCACCCTGCTGGCGCACCTGCACGACGCCGCCGGATCGGGTGAACTTCCGCCGGGCACGCGGCTGTTGCTGTGACGGAGGGGCCGAAAGCGGCGGCCCCTCCGTCGGCCCGGCGGGCCATGTCGGCAGCAGTCGGGTCAGGCCGTCAGCAGTCGGGTCAGGCCGGCAGCACGGCCTCGATCGCGGTGATCAGCTCGGCCGACTCCGGCTCGACGCGCGGCCGCAGCCGGGCCGCGACGGTGCCGTCCGGGGAGACCAGGAACTTCTCGAAGTTCCAGGAGACGTCCCCGGCCTGGCCCTCGGCGTCGGCGGTCTCGGTCAGCCGGGCGTACAGCGGGTGCCGGTCCTCGCCGTTGACGTCGGTCTTCTCGAACAGGGGGAAGGTCACGCCGTACTCGGTCGAGCAGAAGGCCTGGATCTCCGTGGCGCTGCCCGGCTCCTGCCCGGCGAACTGGTTGGAGGGGAAGCCCAGCACGGTGAACCCGCGCTCGGCGTAGCGCTTCTGGAGGTTCTCCAGGCCGGTGTACTGCGGGGTCAGGCCGCACTGGGAGGCGACGTTGACGATCAGCAGCGCCTTGCCCTTGTAGTCCGCCAGCGAGGCGGCCTGGCCGGCCAGGGTGCGCAGCGGGATGTCGTAGAGGCTCACGGTGGAGGTCCTTTCGGCGGATCGGCAGGGGGTGTCGCCCGGGCACACGGTAGCGGTCCCGGACGGCTCAACCGCGCCGGCGCCGCCCGTGTTCCGCTGTTCCGCGCACGTGGGGGCGTGCGGAGCGGCGCGTACGCCCCCACGTGGCGGGTTCACGGCGCCGACGGGTGGGGCGCCAACGGCCGGATGGCGGTCGGCGCGTGCTCGGGGAGGGTCGCGGTCTCCTCGAACTCGTTCACCTTGTCGATGTCGGCGGCGGCCATCGAGATGTTGGTGACCCGCTCCAGGATCGCCTCGACCACGACCGGGACGCGGAACTCCGCCGCCAGCTTCTTCGCCTCCTCGAAGGCGGGCAGCAGGCCCTCGGGCTCGGTGACCCGGATCGCCTTGCAGCCCAGGCCCTCGGCGACCCTGACGTGGTCGACGCCGTAGACGCCCAGCTCCGGCGCGTTGACGTTCTCGAACTCCAGCTTCACCTGGAAGTCGATGTCGAAGGTGCGCTGCGCCTGGCGGATCAGGCCCAGGTAGGAGTTGTTCACCAGCACGTGGACGTACGGGATGCGGTGCTGGGCGCCGACCGCCAGCTCCTCGATCATGAACTGGAAGTCGTAGTCGCCGGAGAGCGCGACGACCTGCCCCCGGGGGTCGGCGGTGGCGACGCCGAGCGCGGCCGGGACGGTCCAGCCGAGCGGGCCGGCCTGGCCGCAGTTGATCCAGTGCCGCGGCCTGTGGACGTGCAGCAGCTGGGCGCCGGCGATCTGGGAGAGGCCGATGGTGGTGACGTAGCGGGTCTCCGGCCCGAAGGCCCGGTTCATCTCCTCGTACACCCGCTGCGGCTTGAGCGGCACGTCGTCGAAGTGGGTGCGGCGCTGGAGCCGGGCCCGGCGGGCCTGGGTGGCGGCGGCCCACGCGCTGCGGTCCTTGAGCCGCCCGGCGGCCCTGAGCTCCCCGGCGACCTGGAGGAAGAGCTCCAGCGCGGCCTTGGCGTCGGAGGCGATGCCGAGGTCGGGGGCGAAGATCCGGCCGAGCTGGGTGGGCTCGATGTCGACGTGGACGAACTTCCGGCCCGCGGTGTAGACGTCCAGTCCGCCGGTGTGGCGGTTGGCCCAGCGGTTGCCGATGCCGAGGACGAAGTCGGAGGCGAGGAAGGTCTCGTTGCCGTAGCGGTGCGAGGTCTGGAGGCCGACCATGCCGGCGTTCAGCTCGTGGTCGTCCGGGATGGTGCCCCAGCCCATCAGGGTCGGCACCACGGGGACGCCGGTCAGTTCGGCGAACTCCCGCAGCAGTTCGGAGGCGTCGGCGTTGATGACGCCGCCGCCGGCCACGATCAGCGGGCGCTCGGACTCCTGGAGCAGCGCGAGGGCCTTCTCGATCTGGACCCGGTTGGCGGCCGGTTTGTAGACCGGCAGCGGCTGGTAGGCCTCGGGATCGAAGTCGATCTCGGTGAGCTGGACGTCGATCGGCAGGTCGATCAGCACCGGGCCGGGGCGGCCGGAGCGCATCAGGTGGAAGGCCTGCTGGAACACGCCGGGGACCTGCGCGGCCTCCAGCACGGTCGTGGCGGCCTTGGTGACCGGGCGGGCGATCGAGGCGATGTCGACGGCCTGGAAGTCCTCCTTGTGCAGCCGGGCGACGGGCGCCTGGCCGGTGATGCACAGGATCGGGACGGAGTCGGCGATGGCCGAGTACAGGCCGGTGATCATGTCGGTGCCGGCCGGGCCCGAAGTGCCGATGCACACGCCGATGTTGCCGGCCGCGGCCCGGGTGTAGCCCTCGGCCATGTGGGAGGCGCCCTCGACGTGCCGGGCGAGGGTGTGCCGGATCGCGCCGGAGGCCTTGAGCGCGGCGTAGAACGGGTTGATGGCGGCGCCCGGCACGCCGAAGGCGACGTCGACGCCTTCGAGCCTGAGGATCTCCACGGCCGCGCGGGCGGCTGTCATACGAGGCATCGGATCACTCCTGCGTCGGCCCGCAGTGGCTCGGAGGGCTCATCTCCAGAATTCCACTATACGGAAGAACGGTTTCTGTATGTGGAATCACGGTAGGGCGGTTCTCGTCGGGGCGTCAAGAGGAGATTCAACAGAACGTTGAAAGGTGGTCGAGGTTCGCACGCCAGGACGACGACCGCTCTGGTGTACCCGGGGAAGCGGAGCCTCCGGGCCGGAAAAGCGCACCCGGCGTGCAGTGCCGGTGAAGGGGTGGTGCCCGAGGTCGGCCCGCCCCGCCGACCTGGGTACCGTCGGTGGCACGCCGGGCCCGTGACGTCCAACTGAG
>NZ_JAFLNG010000187.1 GCF_017427025.1 Streptomyces sp. FH025 | reverse complement strand
GAGCGCTGGCAGACCGCTGGCAGCGCTCTGCCGGAAGGCGCGCCAGCGCCGCCACGGCCCGCCCGGCTCGCGCGGGACCGGGTCGGCGGCGTGCACGGGTGCGGGGGTTGGGCGGCAGGGGTTCGGGCTTCGGGGTCCCGCAGGACCCGCGCATCTGATCGGCTATGCGACGGCGGCGACGACAGTGGCAGCGTCGTCCCGACAGGGCAGCCGGATGTGGGCGGTGAGGCCGCCGTCGGGGTCGGCCCGCACGGTGAAGGTGGCGTGGTGGGCGGTGGCGATGGCCCGGACGATGGACAGGCCCAGGCCGGATCCGCCGGCCGGAGTGCTCAGCCGGGGGCGGGGGCCGCGGCGGAAGGGTTCGAGGAGCTCGGCGACGGTCGCGTCGTCCAGTCGCGGTCCGGTGTTGTGGATCCGGAGCCCTTCCTCGTCGACGTGGATGTGGACGGTGCCACCGGGGTGGTTGTGGGTGACGGCGTTGCTGATCAGGTTGCGGGCCAGGTGGGCGAGCAGGACCGGGTCGCCGTGGGTGGTGGCGGGTCGCTGGGTGAGGTGGACGGTGACCTGTGCGGTGCGCGCGGCGTCGGCGGCGGCGTCGGTCTCGCGGGTGACGAGTGCGGTCCAGTCGACGCTTTCGCGGGTCTCCGGGCCGTGTTGGCCCTGGGCGAGCAGGAGCAGGGCGTCGATGAGTCTCTCGCTGCGGCGGTTGGCGTCGAGCAGGTCGTCGCGGATCCGGTCGAGCTCGCCGGGTTCGGGGTCGTGGAGTGCGACCTGGATCAGGCTGCGCTGGACCGCGAGCGGGGTGCGCAGTTCGTGGGAGGCGTTGGCGATGAAGCGGCTCTGGGCGTCAAAGGAGGTCTGCAGCCGGTCCAGCAGGGCGTTGAAGGTGTCGGCGAGGGCGGTGATCTCGTCGTGGGGGGTGGTGGTCTCCAGGCGCTGGTAGAGGTTGGCCGCGCTGATGCGGCGGACGGTGGTGGTCATCCGGTGCAGCGGGCGCAGCAGGCGGACGGAAGTCCACCAGCCGACCAGGGCGGCCAGGGCGGCGGCCACGGTCAGGGCCGCGAGGGACCACAGGAGCTGCTGCTGGGCCGCGGCGTCGGCGACCTGCCGGCTGACCGTGGTGGCGGTGGTCCCGTCGGGGCTGAACACCGTGGTGCCCGGTACGGGGTGGCCGGTGGCGGGTTGGGCCGGAGCCATGGCGGCGGGATGGTCGGCTGCGTGCGCGATCCGGTCGGCGAGTGCGTCGGTGCCGTGCCGGGTGAGCAGGTAGACGGCGGTCAGCAGGAGGGCGCCGAGGCCGAGGAAGACGGTCCCGAAGACGACGGCGATGCGGGTGCGGACGGTGCGGTGCCTCAGCACAGTGCGTAGCCCGTGCCGGGGAGAGTGCGGATCGGGTCGGGGGCGCCGAGTTTGCTCCGGAGTTTGCTCATGGTGACGCGGATGGCGCCGGTGAACGGATCCGCGTGCGCGTCCCAGACCCGTTCCAGCAGCTCCTCCGCGCTGACCACGCCGCCGTCGGCCTCCATCAGTACGCGCAGCACCCCGAACTCCTTCGCCGTGAGGGACAGGGTGCGCCCGTCGCGTTCGGCGCGGTGGCGGGCGGTGTCCAGGGTGATGCCGGCGCGCTTCAGACGTGGCGGCGTGGCGGGGGAGGCCCGGCGGGCCAGGGCCTGGACGCGGGCGACGAGTTCGGGGAACTCGAACGGCTTGCACAGGTAGTCGTCCGCCCCCAGGCCCAGACCGCGGACCCGGTCCTGCAGCGTTCCGGCGGCCGTGAGCATCAGGATCCTGGTGCGTGCGCCGGAGGCGGCCAGCGAGCGGCACAGTGTGTCACCGTGCACGCCCGGAAGGTCACGGTCCAGGACGAGGACGTCGTAGTCGGTCAGCTCCGTCAGGTCGCGCGCCGCATTCCCGTCGAGCACCACGTCCACCGCCATGCCCTCGCGACGCAGGCCCCTGCCCAGCATCCTCGCCAGGACCGGCTCGTCCTCGGCCACCAGTACCCGCATTTCGCGACCCTCCGTCCGTCTCTCGCCGTCCGTTTCTCGCCGGGCCCGTCACCGGCCCGCTTCCGGGCCGGGACAGATCCCTGCGCCCACACGGCCCGCCCGGACCGCCGACTCGGGAGCGTCGACCGGGTCCCGTGCCGACTGAAGCGCCCGATTCGGCGGTCCGGGCGCGCGAGCGGCCCGAGTCGGCGGCGTGCCGTGGTGTCGTGGCTCTCGGTCAGCCCTCACCGCGGTGTGTCGTGGGGCGGCGCCACCGTCCCGTCCGGGAGGGGGCGCCGCCCCGGACATCAGTGCGTCGTCAACGGGCCTGTGGCCGTGGATCCGGACTCCGACGACCGCAGGAGCCGGAGTTCCCCTACTTCTGCGCCGGCTGGGCGGGGACGCGGTCCTTGCCCGCCGAGGGGTCGGTGTCGCTGAAGGTCAGGCGGCCGTCCTTGCTCACGGTAGCGTACTGGCCCGCCTCGGCGGAGGGCTGCGCGGGGGCGCGGTCCTTGCCCTCGGAGGGGTCGGTGTCGCTGAAGGTGGTGCGGCCGTCCTTGTCCACGGTCGAGTACTGGCCCGCCCCACCGGACGGCTGGCTGCCGCCGTCCGGGCTCTGGGCGGCGGCGACTCCGCACACCGCGAGCGCGGTGAGCGCGCCGCCGCTCAGGACGAGGGTGGTCTTGCGGCGAAGGTTCCAGCTGAGGTTCATGATGTCCGTCCTTCCGTAGACGCCCCTTGTGGCCGTCTGCGGTACCCAGCTGACCAGTCACGGTGTTTCGGCGGTGTCTCTCCGTTCTTTAGGTGACCGTTACCCGGGCCGCCGCACCGTCGTCGGGCACGCCGAGGTCGGAATCCGTCGGTCCGTCAGCGTCCCGGTTCGCCGGCGGAGGCGCGGACCTTGGACAGGGAGCGCTTCTGGCGGCGGTCGGTGTCGAAGTTGTCGGGCGAGAGTCACTGCCGCAGCGCGGCGCCGACCTGCAGCCACTCGGTGTCGACGACGGAGAACCAGGCGGTGTCGCGGCTGCGGCCCTTGTAGATCACGGCGTGGCGGAAGATCCCCTCGAAGGTGAAGCCCAGCCGCAGGGCCGCCGTGCGCGAGGGCTCGTTGAGGCTCCGGTAGAACGGGTGACCTTCCCAGCTGGACGAGGCGTTCCTCGTCCAGTTCGTGCAGCGCTGCTCTGACTGATCTCACGTCCTAGACGCCTGGGCCGGGCCACAGGTCTCCTCAACGTGATCTCCGCCACATCTGCCGCGCGGAAAAAAGAATAGTGGTTCTGTATGGTGAGCCCACAAGCAGAACCGCGATTCTTTTTGCAGGAGGTGTGGTGCCCCGACTCACCGACGCACGCAAGGAACTCCGGCGCGCCCAGATCACCGAGGCCGCCGTACGCTGCTTCAGCCGCAACGGCCTGGAGCGGACCTCGATCGCCGACATCACGGCCGAGTCCGGCCTGTCGACGGGCTCGATCTACGCCCACTACCGCAACAAGGCCGAGCTGGTTCAAGCCTCCGCTCACGCGGTGCTCGCCAAGCGCGCGGAGGCCCTCGGCGAGTACGCCGAGAGCGAGACCCCGCCCGACCCCGACGAACTGCTCGCCCGCCTGATCGCCGGCATCGACCCGGTCGAAGCCCGGGTCGGCGTGCAGACCTGGGGCGAGGCGACCAACAACCCGGCCATCCACGGCATCGTCGTCGACACGATCGACCGGATGCGCGCGATGGTGCACGACAGCGTCACCGCCTGGCTGGTCAAGGTCGAACACCTCGAGTCGGCCGAGGCTCAGGAGCGCGCCACCCCGATCGCCCACCGGGTGCAGAGCCTCTACCTGGCCCAACTGCTGCATACCGCCCTGCAGTCACCGGCCGAGGAGACCGCGCCATGACCACCCTGACCACTCCGTTCGCCGGCCGCACCGTTTTCCGGATCGGCTACGGCGCCCTGCAACTCGAACGCCTGCACCACAGCCGCGGCGAGGCCGTCGCCCTGCTGCGCCGCGCGGTCGAGCTGGGCGTCGACCACGTGGACACCGCCCAGTTCTACGGCTTCGGGTTCGCGAACCAGGTCATCCGCGAGGCGCTGCGCCCCGAGGACGGCGTCCTGGTCGTCACGAAGGTGGGGGCCGACCCCGACCCGGGCGGGCCTCTGCCACTGCGCCTCGCGCAGCGCCCCGAACAGCTTCGCGCCAGCGTCGAGGACAACCTGCGCAGCCTCGGCGTCGACCGGCTCGCGGTGGTCAACCTCCGCCGGCTCGACTCCGGCCCCGGCCTGCGCCCCGACGGCGACCAGGTGGTCGACCTCGACGACCAGCTCGAAGTGATGACCGCCCTGCGCGACGAGGGCAAGATCGGCGCGATCGGTCTGAGCGGCGTCACCCTCGACGGCCTTCGCCGCGCCCTGCCGGCGGGCATCGCCTGCGTGCAGAACGCGTACAGCCTCGTCTCGCGCGACGACGAGGACATGCTGCGGCTGTGCGCGGCCGAGGGCATCGCCTGGGTGCCGTTCTTCCCCCTCGGCGGATCCTTCCCGGGCCTGCCCAAGGCGACCGACGAGCCGGCGGTGCACGCCGTGGCCGAATCCCTGGGCGTCACACCCTCCCAGGTCGGCCTCGCCTGGCTACTGCATCGCGCCCCCAACGTGCTGCTCATCCCCGGTACCGCCGACCCCGCCCACCTGGAGGCCAACACGGCCGCCGGCGGGATCACTCTCGACGCCGCCACCCTGGCCGCCCTCGACGCCATTGAGTCCCGCTCCGCCGAAGTCCCCATCGGCTGACCAGCCCCCCGACCAGGACGGAATCATGAAAGCCATCGTCTACCGCGACAACGGCGGCCCCGACGTTCTTCGGCTCGTCGACCGCGACCTGCCCGTGCCCGGCCCCGGCGAGGTTCGCGTCCGGGTAGCCGTGTCCGGGATCAACCCGACCGACTGGCAGGCCCGCTCCGGCTCTGCCCATACCAAGCAGTTCACCGAGGTCACCCCGCACCTGGACGGCGCCGGCGTGATCGACGCCGTCGGCGCGGGAGTCGACCGGAGCCGGGTCGGCCAGCGGGTCTGGCTGTTCATGGCTGCCGCCGGGCGGCCCACCGGCACCGCCGCCGAGTTCACCGTCGTACCGGCCGAGCGGGCCGTGCCGCTGCCCGACGAGGCAGGCTTCGACGTCGGCGCCGCACTCGGGGTCCCCGCGCTGACCGCGCACCGCGCGCTCACCGTCGCCGAGGACGGCCCGCGCCGCCTGCGGCCGGGGGCGCTGGACGGCGCGGTCGTGCTCGCCGCGGGCGGGGCCGGCGCGGTCGGGCACGCCGTGATCCAGCTCGCCCGCTGGGCCGGCGCGACCGTGATCAGCACGGTCAGCGGACCGGAGAAGGCCCGACTGGCCACCGCCGCCGGCGCCCACCACGTGGTCAACTATCGAAAGGGGGATCCGGCCGCCGAGATCCGCAGGATCGTCCCGGACGGCGTCGACATCGTCGCCGAAGTGGCGCTCGGCGCGAACATCGCACTGGACCTGGCCGTGCTGCGAGCGCGCGGCACGATCGCTACCTACGCCAACGACGGCGGCAAGCCGGTCGAACTGGACGTGCGGCACAACATGGTGCTCAACACGCGCCTCCAGTTCCTGGTGCTCTACACGGCCGGTCCGCAGGCGCGCGCCGCAGCCGCCGAGGACGTCGCCGCCGCAGTCCGCGACGGCGCCCTGCCGGTCGGTGAGGAACACGGCCTGCCACTGACCCGCTTTCCGCTCCACCGCACCGCCGACGCGCACCGCGCAGTGGAGAGCGGCACAGTAGGCAAGGTCCTGGTGGACATCACGTCCTGACGCCACAGTGCGCCCCACCTCGCCGTGACGGCAGATCCCGCCCCCCGACGGCGCTGTCGGCCGGCGGCGGCCTCAGCAGCGTGAACTGCGTCCAGGAGCGCAGTCTGTTGCTCGGTCAGCTCCCCTTCGGTGCGGACCTTCGCCTGCCCGCGCAGCCACGCACCGGGCCGGACCGGCGGTCGACGGCAGTCACCCCCAGCCCTGGCAGCCAGCCGACCCTGTTTATGATCACGCCCATGGCACTCGAATGGGAACAGATCATCGTCGACTCCTCCGACCCCATCGCCCTCGGGCGCTGGTGGGCCGAGGCTCTGGGCTGGGTCGTGGTGGACGAATCCGAGGAGATCATCGAGATCCGGCCTGAGCCGGACCAGATGCCGGGGCTGCTCTTCGTGCCTGTCCCCGAGGGCAAGACGTCGAAGAACCGGCTCCACCCCGACTTCCGCCCCGACGATCAGGAGGCCGAGGTCGCCCGGTTGCTCTCCCTCGGTGCCCGGCCCGCCGACACCGTGCAGGACGAGCAGCACTGGGTGACCCTCCTCGACCCGGAGGGCAACGAATTCTGTGTCCTGGGTGAGCGGAAGAGCTGAGCGGGGCCGGGCAGCGTGGTCGGCGGCGCGGTGTGGGTCCGCGGGGGTCAGAAGGCGACGGGGTCGCGGACGATGGGGCAGGTCATGCAGTGGCCCCCGCCCCGTCCGCGACCCAGCTCCGCGCCGACGATGGTGATCACCTCGACGCCGGCCTTGCGCAGTAGCGTGTTGGTCTGGGTGTTGCGGTCATAGGTGAAGACCACCCCCGGCTCCAGGGCGACCGCGTTGTTGCCGCTGTCCCACTGCTGGCGCTCGGAAGCGTAGACATCCCCGCCGGTCTCGATCACACGCAGTCCGGGCAGGCCCAGAGCCTCGGCCACCACGTCGGTGAAGGCGCGCGAGCCCTCGTCGGTGACCTCGACCCCGGGCGCCTTGTCGCTGGGGCGCAGGGAGAAGGTGTGCACCGAGTTCATGATGGTCGGGTAGAGGGTGACGATGTCGCGGTCCGCGAAGGTGAAGACGGTGTCCAGATGCATCGCGGCGCGAAGTTTGGGCATGCCGGCGACCACCACGTGCTCGGCCGCCCCTTGGGCGAAGAGCGCGGCGGCGACCTGGGTGATGGCCTGCCGGGAGGTGCGTTCGCTCATGCCCATCAGAACCACTCCCTCTCCTACCGGCATGATGTCGCCGCCTTCGAAGGTGGCCTGCCCCCAGTCCTGCTCCGGGTCCCCCCACCACACCGTGGAGCCGGCGAAGTCCGGGTGGAAGGTGTAGATCGCCTTCATCAGCAGGGTCTCGTCGTGCCGCGCGGGCCAGTACAGCGGGTTGAGGGTGAGACCGCCGTACAGCCAGCAGGTGGTGTCCCGGGTGTACAGGGTGTTGGGCAGCGGAGGCATGAGGTATTCGCGCACCCCGGTGGACTCCCGGGCCAGCGCGACATAGCCGGGCCGCAGCTCTTCGGGCAGGTCGGCGGTAGCCAGTCCGCCGATCAGAAACTCGGCCAGCGCGGAGGGTTCGAGCGACTCCAGGAAGGTGCGGGTGGGATCGACCAGGCCGAGGCCGACCTCGTTCGGCACGATCTTGCGGTCGAGCAGCCAGTCCCTGGCTTCGCCGTTCGCCATGGCCTCGGCGAGCAGGTCATGCAGCTCGACCACTTCGACGCCGCGGGTACGCAGCTTGTTGACGAAATCGGCGTGGTCGCGCTGGGCGTTCTCCACCCACAGCACATCGTCGAAGAGCAGGTCGTCGGCGTTGCTCGGGGTGAGCCTGCGGTGGGCCAGCCCGGGACGGCAGACCAGCACCTTGCGGAGCCGGCCCACCTCCGAGTGCACACCGTGGCTCGGAGAGGTCGGAACGCTCGGGTTTGTCATGGTGCTTCCCTTTCCATGTTGATGGTCTAGAAGGGCTGGGTGACGACAGGTGGCGTGCTCAGGGCCGGTCAGATGCTGATCCAGCCCAGCGACAGGGCGATGACACCCATGACCGCGCCAGCTACCGCGACCGCGAGGATCACCAGCTCGCGTCCGGAGAACAAGCGACGCCCCTGCTCCCGACGGGCCATCACGAACAGGACGGTGGCCGGGGCGTAGATGATGAAGGACACGAGGACGTACTTCAGACCCGCCGAGTAGATCAGGAACGCGGTGTAGAGAGTGGCCAGCGCCGCGACGGCCAGCTCCCGCACCCGGATACCGCCGCGCACCGCCTCGGAGCCCGGGGCCCAGGCGATGCGGACCGCGTAGGCCGCCGCGAGCAAGAACGGGATCAGGGTGAGCGCGCTGGTCAGCTCAAGGGCAAAGTTGAAGGCGTCGTCGGAGAAGAGGGTGACGATCAGCACCAGCTGGGACAGCAGCGTCGTCATCAACAGCGCCGGCACCGGGACGTCCGCCTTCGTGGCGCGGCGCAGAAAACGCGGCATGTCGTCGTCCTTGGCCGCCACGAAGAGCACCTCGGCCGCCATCAGCGTCCAGGCCAGATAGGCGCCCAGCACGGAGACGATCAGCCCGACACTGACGAAGACCTTGCCCCAGGTGCCCACGGCGCTCTCCAGAACCCCGGCCATGGACGGCTGCCGCAGCTCGGAGATCTGAGCCATCGGCAGCAGGCCGTAGGAAACGATGGTCACCGAGGCGAAGACGGCGAAGACACTGAGGAAGCCCAGCACGGTCGCCCTGCCGACGTCCTCACGCCGTTTGGCGTGTCGGGAGTAGACACTGGCCCCCTCCACGCCGAGAAAGGTGAAGACCGTGACCAGCATCGTGCCCCGCACCTGGTGGAAGAGTGAGCCGGCGTAGTCGGCCCCGGCGAAGTTCTCCGCGAAGACGTGCGGCTTGAGGTAGGACAGCGCCAGGACGACGAAGACCAGGATCGGCACCACCTTTGCTACGGTGACGATCCGGTTGATCGCCGCGGCCTCCTTGACGCCCCGCCGGATCAGCAGGAAGAAGGCCCACAGCCCCACGGTCGACAGCGCCGTCGCCAACAGGGTGTTGCCCTCCCCCAGCGCGGGCCAGATCGCGCCGATGGTCGACATGATCAGCACCCAGTAGGTCACATTGCCCACACAGGCGCTGGCCCAGTAGCCGACGGCGGCGAAGAAGCCGAGATACTCGCCGAATCCGGCCTTGGCGTACGCGTACACCCCGGAGTCCAGAGCGGGCCTGCGGACCGCCAAGGTCTGGAAGACGAAGGCGAGCATCAGCATCCCGGTGCCGGCGATCGCCCAGGCGACCAGCGCCCCGGCCACCCCGGTCTCCTGGGCGAAACGACTGGGCAGCGAGAAGACCCCGGCGCCCACCATCGAGCCGACGACCATCGCGGTCATCGTTGTCATCGTCAACTTCGCCGCGGGTTGCGCTCCTTCGGCTGCGGCGGGGGCCGCGTCAGTTGTGCTCACGTCATCCTTCCTCAGTACTGCTCCGGCCCGGGTCGGGCGCGGTGGTCTTTTCAATGCGGAAGCCCGTGATTCCGTAGAGCACGCTGAGGGCAGGGCTCGCCCAGTTGAAGATGGCGAAGGGCGCGTAGGACAGGGTGGCCACGCCGAGGACGGCGCCCATGAACGCCCCGCAGGAGTTCCAGGGCACCAGGGCGGAGGTGACCGTGCCGCTGTCAGCGGCCAGGCGGGACAGGTTGGTGGGCGCGAGTCCGCGCCGGGCGAACTCGAGGCGGAAGACACGGGCCGGCAGTACGAGGGCGATGTACTGGTCACCGGCCACGACATTGAGTCCGAAGGCACAGGCGAACACGGTCAGGTACAGCCGTCCCCGGCTCTTGGCCGCGCGGATCAGCGGGTGCACCAGCCGTTTGATCAGGCCGAACTCCTCCAGCAGGGCGCCGAACGTGACAGCCCCGATGATCAGCCAGATGGTGGGCAGCATGCTGTCCATGCCGCCGCGGGACAGCAGCCGGTCGATGTCCCCGATCCCCGAGTGGATGGAGAAGCCGTTGGCCATGGCCCGCCAGATGCCCTTGATCGAGCCCAGGAACGGGTTGTGCGACGAGCCCCCGACGAAGTCCTTCATGACTGAGGGCTGGAGAAAGGCTCCCAGAATCCCGGCGAACAGCGTGGAGGCTGTCAGCGCCAGAGGGGCCGGCGCCTTACGGATCGACAAGAAGCCCAGCAGCAACAGCGGCAGCAGATTCAGCGGTGTGATGTGGTAGATGTGCCCGAGACCGCTGAGCTCAATATCCTTGCCCACCGGGTTGTGCACCTCAGGCCCCCGCATCAGGCCGAGCACGAGGAAAGCGACGAAGGCGGCGACGAACGCCGGAATCGATGTCCACGCCTGGCGTTTGACATGGCGATAGAGGTCGACCCCGACCAACTGCGCGGTCAGTACCGTGGTCTCGGACAGCGGCGAGAGCTTGTCCCCCAGGTAGGCGCCGGAGATGACCGCGCCCGCAGTGATCGCGGGCGAGACGCCGAGCATCGTCGCGACGCCGACCAGGCCGACGCCGACGGTCCCGGCCGTGGTCCACGAACTGCCGATACTGAGCGCGATCACTCCGCAGATCAGCGCGGTGGCAGCGTAGTACCAGCTCGGCGACAGGATCTGGATGCCGTAGTACACCAGGGTGGGAATGGTCCCCGATAGGTTCCACACCCCGATCAGCGCACCGACAGCGAGCAGGATGAACAACGCACCGGTGATCGAGGTCAACGCCCCCTGCGCGGCGCGCTCAACCCCATGCCAGTCGTGCCGGTTCTTCATGGCGATCAACGCCGCCGCCATGACACACAGCACCAGGGCGACCTGGACCGGACCGTCCAGGGCATCCAGTCCGAACAGCGCCAGCGAACCGGCGATCAGTACGGCGAGCAGGACCAGCGGGGCAATCGCATCCACCAGCGACGGCTCACGAGGGGAAGCCTGCTCAGGCTCCTTGTCCTCTGCACCCGGAGTCTCACTCATGGTGCGCCCACCAGGACCTACCTCCTACGCCGCCCGCACGGTGGCGCTAAAAGCTAGCAGTGAAATGTGCTTTATCGTGCGCATCTACCTTTTTGACGTGTTGACCTGAAGGCCGAGCAGCCCCGAACATCCCCAGTCCGCGTGGGCAGTCACGGAGGCCTCGGCGAAGAGCTCGGGGACAAGGCTCCGTGCAGCGGCAGGAACTCATTCGCGACCATGGCACGATCGATACGGATCCTCGTCCATTGCAGATGGTTTTCTGCACGCCACGCCGGAGCGCTGCGCGCGGGCAACTGCCTGACGACAGATCTGATGAAAGCTTGTAAATATCTTCTATCGCTTTCCGGGCCATGACGTGGTGTTCAGCGCCCGCACGGGAACGTAGGACATCTCCCGGACCCGGGCAGTCTGGGCGGTAGACCTGCCCTGGGCGAGGATCTCCTGAGTGCCGGAGCTGGAAGCGCGCACCCCTGTCCAGGGACAGTGGGATATCCCCGGTGTGTGAGGTCCCAGGTAATCTTGGACAGATTGGCGCCAGGACATCGTTGACGGTCCCAGGGAATTCTGAGCCGTAGGACTTGCTTACTCTTCACGGCCGGGCCGCGGTCGAGCTTCGATGCGCCTGACCGAGCTCAGTGCCCGTCGGCTCGCTGCTCGGGCAGGGGGCGGAAGCGGGAGATCGGACCGGTGGCCTTGCGGGGGTGAACGGACAGCTCGACGTCTCCGTCGAGGATGCGGAACACGGTGGCTCGCCCCGCGCTCACGCCTTGAACTGGTCCACCTGGCGACGCGAACGCCAGGCCATTGCCCGCCGCTGCCACTACCAACGCCGACTGCACACGATCGAGGGGCGGTCCCATGAAGACCGCCCCTGATCGACCAGCCCACTACACTCCACCGCGCAGCCCTCTGAACAGGCAAAACGTCGAAGTCCTGCTGGAGTACTAGGCCCTGGTGCGTGGTGGTTTCCGTCCTGCTGGAGTTTCCGTCGCGGGTTGCGGTGGCGGCCCGCACAACCA
>NZ_JAFLNG010000186.1 GCF_017427025.1 Streptomyces sp. FH025 | reverse complement strand
GTCCGAGCGTCCCTTCCGGCGCCCTCCCCCAGCCTTCGGCCGGGAGGTGCCCCCACGCACCGCAATTCCTCCCCTCGGCCGATCATGGCAATCCTTGAGCGCTGTCACTCGTCCGAGGGGCTTCTCCGCTTGACCAGCGGGTACACCCGGGTCTTATCCGCACATGCGTATGACGGGCCTTGTCCCCGGTGGGGGACAAGGCCCGTCACTCGCGCGCGTTGTGTCGCGCAGTGCACGCCCTCACCCGATAGGCGTAGGGCGGCCGTCCGGTGGGTGGTGAACCCGGGTCAGACCCCGGCCGGCTGGGCGGCCCGGGCGCGGTACGAGGGCGCCTCCCGGCCGCAGGCGTAGGCGAGCGGGCTGATCAGTTCGGCGGCGGCCGGCAGCCAGCGGTTGAGCGCCGTGGGGGAGCGGGCCCACTGGGCGTAGCCGCTGGAGCCGATCCGGGAGGGCGGGGCGACCGTCCAGTCCCCCTCGCCGCGGGCGATCAGGTCCAGCCGCCCGGGCGGCCAGCCCAGCTTGCGGAGCATCTCCGGGAGCCCGGTCGCCACCCCGGGCAGCACCAGGAAGTGCAGCCGCCGCCCCACCCGGCCCGGCGCGGAGGGCACCACGACGACCGGGCCGAGCTGGAGGCCCATCCGCTCCATCCGGGCCAGCGCCAGGCAGCCGGCGGTCTCCGGGACGTCCAGGACGTCGAAGGACCGGCCGGTGGGAAGCAGGATCGACGCCTCGGGCCGCTCGGTCCACCAGGCCCGCACCGCACCCGGTCCGGCACTCGCCCGGCGGGACCAGTCCGCGTCCAGCGGGTGGGCGCCGGGCAGCGTGCAGCGCCGGTCGCCGCAGGAGCAGCGGGTGGACCCGTCGACGTCGATCAGCCAGGCGCCGGGGGTCACCTCCCAGTGGCGGCCCTCGGCATGGCCGACGGCCTCGGTCAGCAGCGTGGGCAGGCCGGTGTCCGCGGTCCGGTCGGGGGCGTCGGGGATGTCTTCCACGGGGTGCTCAACTACCGTGTGTGAGGCTGGTTACGGGCCCGGTGTCCCCGGTTGGGCGTATCCCGGCAATGTCACCCGATCCGGTTACTCAAGCGAGTTGAGGCGGGCGGAGGCGGGCGCAGCGGGGGCGCACGGAAGCATTACCCAGGGCGCGTGGGGGGTGCGGTTCGTCACCGTGGGTATCCCGCTGGCGTTGCTGATCGCTAACCTGATGTCAGATTCCTTGGACGGTCGGACAGTCGGCAACAGATCAGCAGAATCGTCGCCCGCCGGCCGGGACCGGAGGGTGTGGGGAGGCGAAGCCCAATGGCCGCGAGACCACTCGTCGCACGACAGCCCAACGAGCGTCTGCAGCAACTGATCCAGGAGGCCAGCTGCTCCAACGCCGGCCTGGCCCGCAGGGTCAACCTCTGCGGCGCGGAACACGGACTGGACCTGCGCTACGACAAGACCTCCGTCGCCCGCTGGCTGCGCGGGCAGCAGCCGCGCGGCCAGGCGCCGGCCGTGATCGCCGAGGCCCTGGGCCGCAAGCTCGGCCGCAGCGTGTCGGTCGAGGAGATCGGCATGGCCGACGGCAAGAACCTCAGCTCCGGCATCGGGCTGCAGTTCGCGCCGACCCTGCACGCGGCCCTTGAGCAGGTGTGCGAGCTCTGGCGCAGCGACGTCGGCCGGCGGGACTTCCTGACCGGCGCGACGGTCGCCGCCTCCGCCCTGGTGGAGCCCAGCCGGGACTGGCTGATCACCCCGCCCGACCCGGTGGTGGCGCGCACCGGCGGCCCCCGGGTCGGCCCGACCGACGTGGCCGCGATCAGGGCCACCACCACGATGCTGGTCGACCTGGACCACCGCTTCGGCAGCGGGCACGTGCGCCCGGTGGTC
Source organism: Streptomyces sp. FH025 (assembly GCF_017427025.1). Taxonomy (GTDB): domain Bacteria; phylum Actinomycetota; class Actinomycetes; order Streptomycetales; family Streptomycetaceae; genus Kitasatospora. Next base: position 9,952 of record NZ_JAFLNG010000186.1, on the reverse strand, counting down.
GTGCACTACCTCAACTCGGTGGTCTCCGGCCTGCTCGGCGGCGCCTACCGGGAGGAGACAGGGCGCCAACTCTTCGCCGCTGTAGCCCGGTTGACCGAACTGGCCGGCTACATGGCGGTGGACACCGGGCAACCCGGGCTGGCCCAGCGCTACTACATCCAGGCCCTGCGGCTGGCCCAGGCCGCCGACGACCGCGGCTACGGCGGCTACGTACTGGCCGCGTCGATGAGCCACCTGGCGGCCACCCTCGGCAACCCGCGGGAGATCGCCCAACTCGCCCGCGCCGCCCAGGAGGGCGCCCGGACGGTGGCCACCCCGACGGCGATGGCGATGTTCTACGCCGCCGAGGCCCGCGGCCACGCCCTGCTCGGCGACGCCCGCTCCTGCGAGGCGGTGTCGGCCAAGGCGCTCCAGATGATGGAGAAGCGCCGCCCGGAGGACGACCCGGACTGGATCGCCCACTTCGACGACGCCTACCTCGCCGACGAACTGGCCCACTGCCACCGGGACCTGGAACAGGCCGGCCCGGCCGAGCACTACGCCCGCCGGGCGCTCGACCTGCACCCGCCGACCCGGGTGCGCCGCCGCGCGGTGGACCTCGTGCTGCTCGCCACCGCCCAGCTCCAGCAGCGCGACCTGGAACGCGCCTGCGAGACCGGCACCCAGGCGGTGCGGCTGCTGAGCGGGCTGCGCTCCAACCGGGGCGTGGAGTACCTGGACGAGTTCCGGCGCCGGCTGGAGCCCTACCGGGAGCAGCGGGTGGTGCGCGAGTTCCACGCCAGGGCGGACGCGGAGGCGGCGTGAGGAGCGAGCCGCGGAACGAGCCGCGGAACGAGCCGCGGAACGAGCCGTGGAGCGGGTCGCGGACGGCCTGAGCAGCGAGCCGCAGACGGTCTGTGCAGGGAGCGTGTGGGATTGTCCCGCCCACGTGGTCACCCGGTGAGGCGAACCGGTAGCGTGGGCGCGACGTCCCAGGAACAGTGATGCTCCCAAGAACCGACGAGATGTGGTCCGCCGTCAGCGCGCGGTCCGGCCCAGGTGAGGAATCGCGTTGAGCCAGCGCCGCTCGTACCCCAACTCGGGTGACTTCAACCTGGACGACCTGTTCCGCCCCGAGCCCGGCCAGCCCCAGGGCCAGCATGGCCACCCGCAGGGGCCCACGGCCGTGCCGCCGGTGGGGCAGCCGTCCGGGCAGCCGGAGTACCTCGGCGAGGGCGCGCACGCGCTGCCGACCCAGGCCATGCCGGCCCAGCAGCCCCCGTGGGGCGCCGCGCCGCAGCCCGGTTACGGCGTCCCGCAGTCCGGTTACGGCGTCCCGCAGGCCGAGCCGGCCCCGGAGACCCAGCACCTGCCGCCGTACCCGGCCGGCGACCCGCAGTCCGGCGGCTACCCGGCACCGCAGCCCGGCTACGGCGTGCAGCCGCAGGCCGCGCCCGGCTACCAGCAGGGCTACCCGCAGGCCGCGCAGCAGCCCGCCCACCCGGCGCAGGGCTACGGCCGGCAGCCGTACGGGCAGGAACCGTACGGGCAGGAGCCGTACGGCCAGGAGTCGTACGGCCAGGACGGCTACGACGGCTACGGGTCGGACCCCGACGCCACCCAGGCGGGGCGTCCGGGCCGCGGCGGCCGCCCGTCCAACAAGCTGATCATCGGCGGGGTGGTCGCGGGCTGCGCCGCGGCCGGCATCCTGGTCGCCGTCCTGACGGGCGGCGGCGGGGACGACCCCAAGACCGACCGGAAGACCACCCCGGTGGCCGCCACCGGCACCACCGGCGCCACCGCCCCCGGCACGGCGAGCGCGAGCGGCACGGGCGCGGCCGTCGACCCGGAGACCAAGGCCCAGGCGCAGCCGCTGTCCGACCTGCTGGGCACGGCGAGCGACAGCCGCAGCTCGGTGGTCTCCTCGGTCGCCTCGGTGCAGAAGTGCGACAAGCTCCCCGAGTCGCAGCAGGCCCTGGCCGCCGCGGCCGGCAAGCGCCGCGAGTTGCAGACCAAGCTCGGCCAGCTGAAGACCGACAAGCTGCCCGGCGGCCAGCAGCTGGTCGACCAGCTCAACGCCGCCTGGACGGCCTCGGCCCAGGCCGACGACGAGTACGCGGCCTGGGCGACCGATGCCCAGAGCTCCTGCGACCCGAAGAAGCCGGACACCGGCAACCAGCACTACAAGAACGCCGTCCAGGCCAGCGGCACCGCGACCACCGCGAAGAAGCAGGCCTCGACGCTGTGGAACGCGATCGCCACCCAGACCGGCCTGCCCAGCCGCGGCGACGGCGACCTGTAGCGCGACGCCGGGGGCGGGCCCGGCTCTTCGGGCCCGCCCGTCGGAACGAGTGCGTCAGGCCGGCGGCCGCGCCCCGGTGAGCACCCAGCGGATGTCCACGAAGCCCGGCTGCTGCAAGGTCATCCGGCCGCCCTTGACCACCTGGTAGGTGATCCAGGTGTTCACCAGCCGCGGCGACTCGCCACTGGGCAGCATGTTGGTGGTGCCCCAGTTCAGCGGCGGGGTCAGGCCCACGTCGATGACCTCCCCGCTGTCCAGCAGGGCCGCGATCGACTTGGCGGTGACCGGCTTGCCGGCCGCCGCCAGCTTGTCCGACACGAGCCGGAACACCTCGTACGCGACCCAGGTGGTCTGCACGCCCGGGTCGGCGACGTCGATGGTGCGCCCGCCGGTGGTGTCGGCCCGCACCACCGAGCGCAGCCCGTCCCAGGTCTTGGCCGACTCCGGCGGGTACCAGCTGGTGACGTACGCGCCGGCCAGCGGGCCGGAGTCGCCGCCGGTGGAGTCCACCACCGACTGCTGCACGCTGCCGATCACCGAGGCGATCCGGGTGTTCTTCGGGGTGAGCCGGCGGTAGGCGTCCAGCAGGTTGCCGGTCGGCTCGGCGGCCAGCGCGCTGGTGACGCAGTTGCCCGGCTCGTCCTTGCCGATCGCCTTGCGGGCCACCGGCGTGTAGTCGGAGGACTGCTCGGGCGCCTTGACGTCCAGCAGCTTGATCCCGGCCGGCTTGAGCGCGTTGCCCAGGTAGCCGAGCAGGTTGTCGCCTGCCGGGGTGTCCGGGCGGATCAGCGCGACGGCCTTGCAGCCGGCCTCGACCAGCTGGCGGCCGCTGCCGGCGATCAGCGCCGGCATCCCGCCGTCCACCGGGTACGACAGCGGGCTGGAGAACTCCGGCTGGGAGAGGCCGTAGCCGCCGATCAGCGGGATGCCGGCGCGTTCCAGCACCGGCATGAAGGCGTCGCCCCACTGGCTGTAGGAGCCGATCACGGCGACGGCCTTGGCGTCCACCGCCCGCTGGGCGCAGTCCTTGGCGCCCTCCGAGGTGTTGTGCTCGTTGCAGGTGACCACGCGCAGCCGGTGGCCGTTCAGCCCGCCCTTGAGGTTGACGTCCTGGCCGATCGCCTCGGCGATCGCGGTCATGCCGGGGCGGTCCGCCGAGCCGGTGCCGGACGGTGCCCAGGTCATCACGGTCAGCTCGTCGGTGTTGGTGGAAGCATCGGCCGGTCCGCCGCACGCGGAGGCCGAGAAGAGGGTGGGGAGCAGCGCCGCGGCGGTGGCCGCGGCGGCGATCGGACGCCGGCGGCGGCGTCTCGCGATCGGGGGACGGCCCTGGAACGAGTCCCTTCGGCTGGTCATCGGTAATCCCTCTCTGGGGCGCCCTCCGGCGCACCGGGGAAAAGCCAAGCCCCGGCGCCGCAAGCCGAGAGGGCCGAAATGCGAACAGCCGGAAAACGGTGGCTGAAATCCGGAGGGGTACACGTGTAGATCGGGAGTGGAGCACGAACAGACGGGGAACGTACGATCGTTCACCATGTCCGCCAGCACAGATTCTTCGCACCGGTCTGCCCGAAACCCTTCTCGTCCGGGCCACCGCTCCAGCACGATGGGCGGCATGCCGCTCAACGACCTGCCCTGGTGGCGCTGGCGAGCCCGACTGCGCTCGGCGCTGCACATGCTGTCCGACCCCGGTTTCCAGCAGGAGACCTGGCTGACCGGCCGCGAGGGGTACGGGGACGTCACCGACGCCGTGTACCGGCTGGTCGAGGACACCTGGCTGGACCGCTGGTCGGCCGAGAAGTACATCGGCACGATCTTCCGCGACTCCGCCGAGGCCGCCCTGGTCGACGTCGCCGTGCTGCGGGCGGTGCAGATGCTGCACGAGGTCGGCGCGGACGCCCCGGCCTCCGCCTACCTCGGCCACCCCGGCTGGCCGGAGACCGTCCGGGCCGCCCGGGAGGCGCACGTCGCGCTGGCCGTGGGCGACGGGGACGACCCGGACGCGGCCCCCAAGTCGCTGGACGTGCTGCGCATCCTCACCCAGGTCTGAGCCGGGCCTGGACCCGGCCCCGAACCCGGGCCCGAGCCCGGGTCTGAGCCGGGTCCGACCCCGGTCAGGACGCACGGCCGGGGCGTACGGCCGAAGGGCGGAGCCGTCCCGCAGTACGGGCAGCGGGGCGGCGGCCGTCCGGAATGTGACACGCTGGACCGTCCACGCACGCACCACCAGACCAGGACGGGATACCCCCAGTGGAACAGCAGCCGGCCAGCGCCCAGTACGTCCTCACGCTGTCCTGCCCCGACAAGCAGGGCATCGTCCACGCTGTCTCCAGCTACCTCTTCATGACCGGTTGCAACATCGTCGACAGCCAGCAGTTCGGACACGGGGACAGCGGACTGTTCTTCATGCGGGTGCACTTCTCCGCCACCGAGCCGGTCACCGTCGACAAGCTGCGGGCCAGCTTCGCCGCGATCGGCGCCTCCTTCGGGATGGACTGGCAGATCCACCCGACCGAGCAGCGGATGCGGATCGTCCTCATGGTCAGCAAGTTCGGGCACTGCCTGAACGACCTGCTCTACCGCACCCGGATCGGCGCCCTGCCGGTGGAGATCGCCGCGGTGGTCTCCAACCACACCGACCTGCGGGACCTGACCGAGAGCTACGGCGTCCCCTTCCACCACATCCCGGTCACCCGGGACACCAAGGCCGAGGCCGAGCAGCAGCTGCTGGACCTGGTGGCCAAGGAGGACGTCGAGCTGGTCGTGCTGGCCCGCTACATGCAGGTGCTCTCCGACCAGCTGTGCACCGAGCTGTCCGGCCGCGTGATCAACATCCACCACTCCTTCCTGCCGAGCTTCAAGGGCGCCAAGCCGTACCACCAGGCGCACGCCCGCGGCGTGAAGCTGATCGGCGCCACCGCGCACTACGTCACCGCCGACCTCGACGAGGGCCCGATCATCGAGCAGGAGGTGGCCCGGGTCACCCACGACATCAGCCCGGACCAGCTGGTCGCGCTCGGCCGGGACGTCGAGTGCCAGGCGCTGGCCCGCGCGGTCAAGTGGCACAGCGAGCACCGGGTGCTGCTCGACGGCACCCGGACGGTCGTCTTCGCGTAACGGCCGTCTTCGCGTAACGGCCGTCGCCGCTCGACGGCCCCGCGCCTCAGGGCCCCGCGCCTCAGGGCCCCGCGCCTCAGGGTCGCGACAGCAGCGGCAGCGCGTGCAGCACCGCGCGGATCGCGGCCCGGTCACCGTGCTCGCCCACCGGCAGCCGGTCCGGGTCGCGGTGCGCGGCGGCCAGCTGGCACAGCTCCAGGCCGTCCAGCACCATCGAGGCCACCGGCTCCCCGCCGGGCGGTCCCGCCTCCGCGCCGTCCAGCGGCACCATCCACTCGCCCGCCGCCGGGCCGTCCACCACCAGCCGCAGCCGACGGCCGTCGGTGCCCGCCCCGGTCGGTGCGCCCGGCGCTCCGGCGTGCTCGGGACGCGCCGCGCGCAGCCCGGCCAGCGCCTGCGGGAGCAGCCGGACCACCAGCTCCACCATCTGCCGCAGGTGCTGCGGGGCCGGCGGGTCGTACGGGTAGGCGACCGCGCGGGCCACGTCCTCGCCGTGCACGAAGCACTCCAGGGCGCGGTCCACGAAGGCGTCGCGCAGCGGCAGCACCGCGTACCCGAAGTCGACGGGGGTGTTGCCCTGCGGGGCGAGCGCGGCGCTGCGCACCAGGTCGTGGGTCTGCTGCCGCCACCGGCAGCGCACCGACTGCGGCGGCAGGCCGGCCTGGTCGGCGAGCAGCCGGGCGGTGCGCGCGGTGACCTCGCCGTACCGGCCGCCCTGCGGTGGGACCCTCGGCGCCGCGGGCGGTGCCGGGGCGGCCGCGTCCTGCGGCGGCACCCGCCGCCGGGCCGGTGCGGTCGCTCCGGCGGGGGCCGGCACCGGGTCGGGCAGGCCGAGGGCGAGCGCCAGGAAGCCGTCCACGGCGGTCAGCCGGCCCAGCACCTCGGCCGGGCGCAGCCGCTCGGTGCCGCCGTGCCACGGGAGTTCGGCCACCTCCTGCCACTCCTCCGGGCCGAGGTCGCGCAGCAGCGCGTCGAGCTTGGCGGTCTCCGCGGTGTACGGCACGCCCCAGGCGGGGACGGGCAGTTCGGCCGGGCGGCGGGCCAGGCACCAGTCCAGCACCTGCTGGCGCAGCGAGCCGGGCTGGTCCAGCGGTTCGTCCAGGGAGAGCCAGCCGGCCGCCTCGCGCAGCCGGGCGGCCTCCTCGGCGCACTCCGGGCAGGTGCGCAGGTGCCGCTCCAACTCGGCGGCCTCGCGCGGCGGGCAGGCGCCCAGGGACCAGGCGCCGAGCAACGAGCGCAGGGCGTCGTGCCGCTCCTCGTCCGTGTTCACCCGGTCCACCCGCCGTCGTCCCCGTCCTCGCCGCCGTGCCGGCGGGCGCGCTCCTCGGCCAGTTCGGTGGCCAGCAGCTCCAGGCCGAGCCGCATCCGCTGCTTGGCGGCCTGCTCGCTGATGCCGAGCAGCCGGGCCGTCTCCTGGTAGGTGCGGCCGTCGTAGTACGTCACCGCGATGGTCTCACGCAGGGGTTGGGGCAGGGAGTCGACCACGTACTGCATGCGCGCGGCGGTGGCCACGGCGCGGATCTCCTCCTCGGCCGCCCCGGCGCCGCGGCCCGGCAGCGGCTCGGCGGCGCGCCGGGCCCGCAGCCGTTCGACCGCGCGGCGGTGGGTGAGCGCGCCGAGCCAGGAGCGCAGTGAGCCCTGGGCGGGGTCGAAGTCCTCGGGGTGCTCCCAGACGTGGGCGAAGACCTCCCGGGTGAGCTGGGAGGCGGCCGTCTGGTCGGCGAGTATCCGCCCGGCCAGGCCGTGCACCATCGGTGCGAGCCGGTCGTAGAGTTCGCCGAGCGCGGTCTCCTCGCCGCGGGCGAGGCGCCGCTGCAACTGCGCGTCCCAGCGCGGGGAATGGTCCTGGGTGGCCATCAGGAACCACCCTCCTGCCCGGTCCGCTGGCGTTACCCAACGGTATCCCGTGGCAGGTCGGCGGTGGGAGGGAATCCGGCAAGAACGGAACGGGGCCCGGTGGATCACGGGTGCGGGGTTCCGGGGCCGTTCTCCCGCGGGTGCCCGGCGGATCGTCACATGGTGGGACGGTCCGCTCGTTGGACGGTCCGTCGATGCCGCTGTTCGAGAGCCGCTGGACATATGTCGCACGGGTGGTTCGCGAGTGGCGGGCGGGGCGTCGGGGGTGTCCGGCGGTAGGTTCCCGACCGGGGCGTGTCCGACACGCCCTGCGCGGGACCGGCGTCGGCCCGGGCCGGACGAGTGCCGGTACGAGGCTCGCGAGAGTGAGCGGGACAGTATGCACTGCCCTGTCCCCCGATCGCCGGAATATGCCCGAAGCGCTTGCTGCGGTCCGCCCGCCCACCCATCCTGAGGCGTATTCGTGTCGCGGCCAGTGCGCGGCCGACGGGTCGGCGCGGACGAACGGGTGCGGGCGGACGCGTCGGCGGGCGCCCGGGCGGGGCGCGAGTGGCACCGGGCGATCTGTGAGGACCCCGCCGGCCGGCTGATCCGGCTCGATCGGGACGATGGCCGAACTGCGAGTGCGGGTGGTGGAGCGGTGCAGGTTCTTCAGGTACAGCTGGCGGTGCAGGCGGACCCCGCCGAGGTCGGCCGGGCCCGCAGGTGGGTGCGCTCGCGGCTGCTGAACCACGGAGTGGACCCGGACGCGCCGATGGCCGAGACGGTGGTGCTGGTGGTCTCGGAGCTGGTGACCAACGCCGTGGTGCACACCGGTTGTCCGGCCGTGCTGCGGCTGTGCCTGCCGATGGCGGACGACTCGGCGCAGGACGCTCCGGCCCGCCCGCTGCGGGTGGAGGTGGCGGACGCGAGCCGGGCCGCCCCGACCCCGCGGCACGCCGGGGCGGACGAGGACGCGACCAACGGGCGCGGTCTGGAGCTGGTCGAGCTGCTCTGCGAGCGCTGGGGCTGGTACCCGGAGGGCCCGGGCAAGCGGGTCTGGTGCGAGATCGGCTCCGACGCCCGCCCCGCCGATCCGCTGGCGGACGTGGACTGGGCGGCGCTGGCCCAGTAAGGGGCCGCCGCGGTGCGGCGGCTGCGGGAGGGGACTGGTCCGGGTTGGCGCAATAGCGCCCCCCGGGGCGGCCGTTCGATCGGTGGCGATCACCGGCCGAAAGGTGACGCAACCATTCCGAATTTCGGACTAACCATTGACGTGACGTATCCGACTGATCACGCTTGGGTGCGGCGCTCCGTTGCGAGGGGACGCCGAGGGGACGTCCGTCCGCCGCCACGATGCTGCTGTCCAGGGGGATTGCGTCAGCAGGGGGAGCGTGGAACGCCGGTCGCGCGCCGCTCCTCGGCGAGTGCGGAGGGCGTGGTGCGGGGTCAGGGCCCGCGCACCGCGCGCGGACGGCGGTCCACCGCGTTCCCTGCTCGGGGGGCGCGCGGTCGGCCGCCGTCCGTGACACCGCTACGCGACGGCGGATTCCAGCCAACCGTCAGCCTTCTCCCAGGCTTCCGGGCTTCCGAACTCCCAGGCTTCCGGACATCCGGGCTTCCGAACTCCCGGGCTGCCGCGTTCCCGGGCTCCGGGTTCCACTCAGGAAGCGCGTTCCACCCGGGGGACGGTCTCGGCCGGGGCCGCGCGGAAGGTGCGCCGGTAGGTGCTCGGCGCCACGTCCAGCCGGCCGCGCAGTTGCAGCCGCAGCGAGGCGGCGGTGCCGAAGCCGGACTCCCGGGCGACCTGGTCGATCGTCAGGTCGGTGCGCTCCAGCAGCTGGCGGGCCCGCTCGGTGCGCTGGGTGGTGATCCACTGGCCCGGACTGGCGCCGGTCTCCTCGCGGAAGCGCCGGGTGAAGGTCCGTACGCTCATGCCCGCCCGGTCGGCGAGCCGGCTCAGCGGCAGCGGCCCGTCCAGGTGCTCCAGCGCCCAGGCACGCACGGCGGCGGTGCCGGAGCCGCCGGTGTCCACCGGGCTCGGGGCCTCCACGTACTGCTTCTGGCCGCCGTCGCGCCACGGCGGCACCAGGCAGCTGCGGGCCACCGCGTTGGCCACCGCGCTGCCGTGGTCGCGGCGCACCACGTGCAGGCACAGGTCCACCCCGGCGGCCACCCCGCCGGAGGTGAGGACGTCGCCGTCGTCGGTGTAGAGGACGTCGGGGTCCAGCCGCACCTTCGGGAACATCCGGGCGAAGCGGTCGGTGTAGCGCCAGTGGGTGGTGGCCGGGCGGCCGTCCAGCAGGCCGGCGGCGGCCAGTAGGAAGGAGCCGGTGCAGATCGACATCAGCCGGGCGCCCGGCCGGATCCGGCGCAGCGCGGCGGCCAGTTCGGGGGTGAACGCGGCGTCGACGCCGACCGGGCTGGAGTCGTGCGAGGCCGGGATCACCACCGTGTCGGCCCGCTCCAGCAGCTCGGGCCCGTGGTCGACCGCGATCCGGAAGTCCGTGCTGGTGGCGATCGGCCCGCCGTCCAGGGTGCAGGTGGCGATCTCGTAGAGCGGGCGCCCGGCGCCGTCCTTGGCGCTGCCGAAGATCCGGGCGGGGATGCCGAGCTCGAAGGCGATCACGCCCTCCAGAGCGAGTACCGCGACCAGGTGCGTCATGTCGTCTCCTCGGTGGGTGGTGGGCGCGCCGAGCCGGGCGAGCGGGGTGCGCGGGT
>NZ_JAFLNG010000185.1 GCF_017427025.1 Streptomyces sp. FH025 | reverse complement strand
ATCAGCGGGCCCTCGGTGGTCTCGCGGAAGAAGTCGTTGCCCTTGTCGTCGACGACGATGAAGGCCGGGAAGTCCTCGACCTCGATGCGCCAGACGGCCTCCATGCCGAGCTCGGCGTACTCCAGGACCTCGACCTTCTTGATGCAGTCCTGGGCGAGGCGGGCGGCCGGGCCGCCGATGGAGCCGAGGTAGAAGCCGCCGTGCTCGGCGCAGGCGTCGGTGACCTGCTTGCTGCGGTTGCCCTTGGCGAGCATGACCATCGAGCCGCCGGCGGCCTGGAACTGGTCGACGTAGGAGTCCATCCGGCCGGCCGTGGTGGGGCCGAAGGAGCCGGAGGCGTAGCCCTCGGGCGTCTTGGCCGGGCCGGCGTAGTAGACCGGGTGGTCCTGGAGGTACTTGGGCATGCCCTCGCCGGCGTCCAGGCGCTCCTTGATCTTGGCGTGGGCGATGTCGCGCGCGACGACCAGGGTGCCGGTGAGCGAGAGCCGGGTCTTGACCGGGTACTTGGACAGCTCGGCGCGGATCGCGGACATCGGCTGGTTGAGGTCGACGCGCACCACGTCGTCGTCCAGGTGCTCGTCGGTGGTGTCCGGCAGGTACTTCGCCGGGTCGGTCTCCAGCTGCTCCAGGAACACGCCCTCGGCGGTGATCTTGCCGAGCGCCTGGCGGTCGGCGGAGCAGGAGACGGCCATCGCGACCGGCAGCGAGGCGCCGTGGCGGGGCAGTCGGACCACGCGCACGTCGTGGCAGAAGTACTTGCCGCCGAACTGGGCGCCGATGCCGATCTTCTGGGTCAGCTCGGTGACCTTGGCCTCCAGCTCCAGGTCCCGGAAGCCGTGGCCGGTCTTCGCGTCGCCCGAGGTCGGCAGGTTGTCCAGGTAGTGCGCCGAGGCGTACTTGGCGGTCTTGAGCGCGAACTCGGCACTGGTGCCGCCGATCACGATGGCCAGGTGGTACGGCGGGCAGGCCGCGGTGCCGAGCGAGCGGATCTTCTGCTCCAGGAACGAGAGCATGCTCGCCTCGTTCAGGATGGCCTTGGTCTCCTGGTACAGGTACGACTTGTTGGCGGAGCCACCGCCCTTGGCCATGAACAGGAACTTGTACGCGTCGCCGTCGGTGGCGTACAGCTCGATCTGGGCCGGCAGGTTGTTGCCGGTGTTCTTCTCGTCCCACATGGTCACCGGGGCCATCTGGGAGTAGCGCAGGTTGAGCTTGGTGTACGCGTCGTACACGCCGCGCGCGATGGCGGACTCGTCCGCGCCGGAGGTCAGCACGTTCTGGCCGCGCTTGCCCATGACGATCGCGGTGCCGGTGTCCTGACACATCGGGAGGATGCCGCCGGCCGAGATGTTGACGTTCTTCAGCAGGTCGAGCGCCACGAAGCGGTCGTTCGGGCTGGACTCCGGGTCGTCCAGGATGCGGCGCAGCTGGGCGAGGTGCGCGGGGCGCAGGTAGTGCGAGATGTCGTGCATCGCCTCGGCCGTGAGCAGCCGCAGCGCCTCGGGCTCGACCTGGAGGAAGGTGCGACCGCCGGCCTCGAAGGTGGAGACACCCTCGGAGGTCAGCTTGCGGTACGGGGTCGGGTCAGCGCCCAGGGGGAGGAGGTCGCTGTACTCGAAGTCTGGCGTGGGAGCCATCGGGGCGGTCCTTAGCTATCCAGTGGTCCGGCTGCGTCGGCGAAGCACCATCCAGGGTAGGACCCGGCCGGGGCGGGCCTGCGGACAGGTCAGCCTTGCGTGACCGGGCTCACTCGGGCAGGAGTGCGAGCGACTAGTCTTGGCCCGTGAACAACACGCCGGACAACTCGCCGTCGCAGGACGATCCGGGGCAGCCGCCGGTGCCGGCGCCCATATCGATGACCAAGCCCGAACTCCAGCCGAAGCCGCAGTCGTCGCACGCCCCGGTGGCGGAGGCGGAGATGCGCGTCTCGGACGCCGACCGCGAGCGGATCGCGGAGCTGTTGCGGGACGCCTACGCCGAGGGCCGGCTGGACGCGGACGAGCACGCCGAGCGGATCGGGGCCGCGTACGCCGCCAAGACCTTCGGCGACCTGGTGCCGCTGACCCGCGACCTGCCGGCCCACCGCTCGGTCTCCTTCGCGAAGCCGCCGCTGGACGCCCCGGCCCCGGCGCCGGCGCCGGCCGCCGCGCGGCCGCCGATGCCGCCCGCGCGCCACGAGTCGCCGTCGGTGGTGGCGATCTTCGGCGGCGCGTCCCGCAAGGGCCGCTGGCGGGTGGGCGCGCAGCTGACCGCCTTCACCGCGTTCGGCGGGGTGGAGATCGACCTGACCGACGCCGTGTTCGAGTCCCCGGAGGTGGAGATCACGGTGACGGCGATCTTCGGCGGGGTCGAGGTCCGGGTGCCGGAGAACGTGACCCTGCTCGGTTCCGGGGTGGGCATCTTCGGCGGCTTCGACGTCCGGGAGCAGACCGCCGCGGATCCGTACGCTCCGGTCGTCCGGGTCAAGGGCCTTGCGCTGTTCGGCGGTTGCGAGGCCAAGCCGCGCCGGGGCAAGAAGCTCAAGGAGTGGGTGCGCAAGCAACTCGGCACCGACTGATCCGGGTTGACCTGCGGAGCGCCCGGCCGGGAATCAACTCCCGGTCGGGCGTTCGGTGTTGCGTCCGGTGCACTCCGTAGTCGATTGCGTGCAGTGTGCATGAATCGCGGCCGGGCGGGGTAGTTCCTTCCGCACATCGCTTCTTGTACGGCTGCGCACCGGAGGCGGCCCAGGGGTCGGTCCGGGTCAGGACAGCGGGGGCTCGCAGCCGGGCAGGGGAGCGTGGTTCCCCGTGTCCGAGAGCCTCGTCAGGAGTACGGCAGTGCTGCATCCGATCGAGTCCCGCACCACCTCGCCAGCCGCCGCGCAGCTGCTGGAGCGCCGTCCGGCCGTCCGTCCGCAGCCCCCGGGCGCGTCCGCGGGCACGGCCGCCGCCGAGGACAACCCCTGGCACACCGGCGCGGCCTGCCGTCGGGACGAGGTGGGGCTGTTCTTCGCGCCGTCGAAGGAGCCGACGGCGGCCCGGCTGTCGCGCGAGGAGCAGGCCAAGCAGGTGTGCGCCCGCTGTCCGGTGCTGCTGGAGTGCCGGGAGCACGCGCTGGCCCAGCCGGAGCCGTACGGGGTCTGGGGCGGGCTGACGGCCGCCGAGCGGCGGGTGGTGCTGGCCCGGCGCCGCCGTCGGGACACGGAGCTGCGCGAGGCGGCCCGGGCGGGGGTTCCCCGGCGTCGGATAGCCGGGTGACGCCGGGTCGAAGACCCGGTCGGCACGGCGGCCGGAACGCAACGGGGCGCGGCCTCGGCGGAGGGGGATTCCGCCGAGGCCGCGCCCGAAGCCGTTCTGGGCCACTACGGGCCGTTACGGGCCCTTCCGAGCCGGACGGTGCCGGTCAGTTGGCGCGGTCGAAGTCGATCGCGCTGTAGGCCCGCAGCTTGGACAGCTTGTGGGTGGAGTTGATCTCGCGGATGGTGCCGCTCTTGGAGCGCATCACCAGCGAGCTGGTGGTGGCGGTCTCCGAGCGGTAGTGCACGCCGCGCAGCAGCTCGCCGTCGGTGATGCCGGTGGCGACGAAGAACACGTTCTCGCCGCTGACCAGGTCGTTGGTGGTGAGCACCCGGTCCAGATCGTGCCCGGCGTCCAGGGCCTTCTGCCGCTCGGCCTCGTCCTTGGGCCACAGCCGGCCCTGGATCACGCCGCCCATGCACTTCATGGCGCAGGCCGCGATGATGCCCTCCGGGGTGCCGCCGACGCCCATCAGCAGGTCGACGCCGGTGCCCTCGCGGGCGGCCATGATGGCGCCGGCGACGTCGCCGTCGGAGATGAACTTGATCCGGGCGCCCGCCTCGCGGATCTCCCGCACCAGGCCGTCGTGGCGCGGGCGGTCGAGCACGACGACCGTGACGTCCTCGACGGCGCTGCCCTTGGCCTTGGCGACCCGGCGGATGTTGACCGCCGGCGGGGCGGTGATGTCGACGAACTCGGCGGCCTCGGGACCGGCCACCAGCTTGTCCATGTAGAACACGGCGCTGGGGTCGAACATGGTGCCGCGGTCGGCGACGGCCAGGACGGCCACCGCGTTGTTCATGCCCTTGGCGGTCAGCGTGGTGCCGTCCACCGGGTCGACCGCGACGTCGCACTCGGCGCCGGTGCCGTCGCCGACCCGCTCGCCGTTGTAGAGCATCGGGGCTTCGTCCTTCTCGCCCTCCCCGATGACGACCACGCCGTTCATCGAGACGGTCGAGACGAGGGTGCGCATGGCCTTCACGGCCGCGCCGTCCGCGCCGTTCTTGTCACCGCGGCCGACCCACCGACCGGCGGCCATCGCCGCCGCCTCGGTGACCCGGACGAGCTCGAGCGCGAGGTTCCGGTCGGGAGCCTCGGGCGCGACCTCCAGGGCACTGGGAAGGTGGTGCGGGTACTGCGTGGACATCGTCGTTACCTCTCTGTACGCGACGACCAGTGAGCGCCCGACTACTGCCAGGTCGAACGCCGTGGTGAGGGTATTGCGATCGTATCTGCCCATGACATGACTGTCTGTGGCGCGGGTCGCCGCCAGGTGGCGAAAACGGCCGGTTCGTCCTGCTTCACCCGTACGTGGCGACCCCGGGTGGACCCGCCGGAATGTGGATGAGTCACCATGTGGGGGTGGCTGCAGAGAGCAAGGGCATGAGGGGTCGGCAGACCGTACGGGACATGGTCCTGTCGATGCTGGCGGTCGGTTTCGTCGTCTGGATCGGGTACCTGTTCCTCCCGCACGACGCCGACAGCGACCCGGTGCACGTGGTCGAGTACAAGGCGGCGGCGGCCTCGGCGAAGCGCGCCGCGCCGTACCCGCTGCTCTCCCCGGACGGCCTGCCCGACAAGTGGCGGGCCACCTCGGTCGGCTACACGCCGGCCGACCTCAACAGCGCGGGCGGCGGCAACGCCTGGCACCTGGGCTTCGTGACGCCGTCGGGTCAGTACGCGGCGGTCGAGCAGGCCGACGTCCCGCGCGACAAGCTGCTCGGCGGCAAGGTCACGGGCGGCCGGCCGGACGGCACCTCGGAGGCGGCCGGGCGCACCTGGGAGCGGGTGCAGGGCGACAAGGACCGCGCGCTGGTCGAGCAGACCGGCTCGGCGACCACCCTGATCACCGGCACCGCCTCCTACGAGGAGCTGGCCGAGCTGGCCCAGGCGCTCAAGTAGCGCCGGGCCCCGCGCACGCGGAAGGGCCCGCACCGGACGAACCGGTGCGGGCCCTTCGCCGTCGCGGGGAGCGATCAGACCGTGGTGACGACCTGGTCGTACTCCAGGCGCGGGGAGCGCGGGAACCAGGCGTCCTCGCCCGGCTTGCCGATGTTGACCACGGCCAGCACCGAGTGGTCGCCCTCGCCGAAGAACTCCTTGTTGATGCCCTCGGCGTCGAAGCCGGTCATCGGGCCGGCGGCCAGGCCGGCGGCGCGCACGCCGATGATGAAGTACGCGGCCTGCAGCGCGCCGTTCAGCGCGGCGGACTGCTCACGGACGCCGCGCTCCGAGAAGAAGACGTCCTTGGCCTGCGGGAAGTGCGGGAACTGGCTCGGCAGCTCCTCGTGGAACTCGTTGTCGGCGGCCAGGATGGCGACCAGCGGGGCGGCCGCGGTCTTGGCCTTGTTGCCGTCCGACAGGTGCTGCACGAGGCGCTCGCGGCCCTCGGCCGAGCGGACCAGGACGACGCGCAGCGGCTGCTGGTTGAAGGCGGTCGGGCCGTACTTGACCAGGTCGTAGATGGCCTGGACCAGCTCCTCGGAGACCGGCTCGTCGGTGAAGGTGTTCGCGGTGCGGGCCTCGCGGAACAGCAGGTCCTGAGCGGCGGCGTCGAGTACCAGGGCGTCGGTGGTCATGCTTCTGCACCTCATGCGGGAGGGGGGTTCGTCGGTATGACCGGCCGCGGCCGGTCACTTCCACCAACATAGGTGAAGATTCAACGATTCCCCAAGCGATTGTGACCTGCCTCACGCTCCGCGAGGTCACTCGCCGCCCGGGCCCGTGTCCTCCTCGGCGGCCAGCGCGGCGTCCAGCCGGGCCCGGGCGCCGTCCAGCCAGCGCTGGCACACCTTCGCCAACTGCTCGCCGCGCTCCCACAGGGCCAGCGACTCCTCCAGCGACGTCCCGCCGTTCTCCAACTGCCGGACCACCTCCAGCAGCGCGTCCCGGGCGTGCTCGTAGCCCAGCGCGTCGTCCGGGGTCGGCGCCGCCGCGTTCTGCTGTTCCTGCTGCTCTGCCATGGGTGCCAGCGTAGGGGCTGGCACCGACGGAACCGCCCCCGGTGCGCCGAAACCCGGGTGCGGCGGGCCGCCCGGCGGGGCTAGCCTCCGCCGCATGAACGACGTCCGACCCGCCGTCCCGGCCGACGCGGCCGAGCTCGTCCGGCTGCGCAACCTGATGTTCGAGGCGATGCCCGCCATGGCCGCCCTGGCCGGCCCGGGGCCCTGGCAGGCCACCGCCGAACGGGTGCTGCGCGAGCGCCTGTCCGTCCCGGCCGAGGAGCTGACCATGCCCTCCTTCGTGGTGGACGACCCGCAGCGGCCCGGCCGGCTCGCCGCCTGCGCCGTCGGCACCCTGGAACAGCGGCTGCCCTCGCCGGGC
Organism: Streptomyces sp. FH025; assembly: GCF_017427025.1. GTDB lineage: Bacteria > Actinomycetota > Actinomycetes > Streptomycetales > Streptomycetaceae > Kitasatospora. The sequence continues at coordinate 5,265 of NZ_JAFLNG010000185.1, read as the reverse complement.
AACCCGGACGGCCTGTTCGGCTTCGTCTTCAACATCTGCACCGACCCCGGCCACCGGCGGCGCGGCCACGCCAGGGCCTGCACCGAGGCGCTGCTGGACTGGTTCGACGCCCGCAAGGTCGGCCGGATCGACCTGCACGCCAGCAGTGGCGGCGAGGCGCTCTACCGCAGCCTCGGCTTCGGCGAGCACTCCACCGCGCTGTCCCGCCAGCGCTCCTACTGAGCCTCCGGCCGCCGCGGTTCGACGGGCTGCCGCGGTTCGACGGACGGCCGCGGTTCGACGGTGACGCCGAAGCCGCCGCCCGCCACCCGGGCGTGCAGCCCCTCCCCGGCCGAGACCTGCGCCGGATCCGTCACCACCGTGCCGTCCGCCCGCTGCAGCACCGCGTAGCCGCGCTCCAGGGTGGCCGCCGGGGAGAGCGCGACCACCCGGGCCAGGGTGTGCCCCAGGTCGCTCTGCGCGTGGTCCAGCCGGTGCCGCAGGGTGCGCCGCGCCCGCTCCAGCAGGCCGTCCACCTCCTGGCCGCGCCCGTCCAGCATCCGGTGCGGGGCGGCCAGGGACGGGCGGCTGCGCAGCCCGTCCAGCCCCTGCCGCTCGCGCTCGACCCGGGCCAGCACGTGCCGGCGGGCGCGGTCGCGCAGCTGGCGGACCTTGGCCAGCTCCTCGCCGACGTCCGGAACCACCCGTTTGGCCGCATCGGTCGGGGTGGAGGCGCGCAGGTCCGCGACGAAGTCCAGCAGCGGCTGGTCCGGCTCGTGCCCGATCGCGCTGACCACCGGCGTGCGGGCGGCCGCGACCAGCCGCACCAGCCCCTCGTCCGAGAACGGCAGCAGGTCCTCCACGCTGCCGCCGCCGCGCGCCACGATGATCACGTCCACCTCGGGGTGCTCGTCCAGCTCCCGGACGGCCGCGCTCACCCGCTCCACCGCGCTGACCCCCTGCACCGGGACGTTGCGCACCTCGAAGCGCACGGCCGGCCAGCGCCGCCGGGCGTTCTCCAGCACGTCCCGCTCGGCCGCCGAGCCGCGCCCGGTGACCAGCCCGACGCACTGCGGCAGGAACGGCAGTCGCCGCTTGCGCTCGGCCGCGAACAGCCCCTCCCCGGCGAGCCGCCGCTTCAGCTGCTCCAGCCGGGCCAGCAGCTCGCCCAGACCCACCGGCCGGATCTCCGAGGCACGCATCGACAGCTGTCCGCGCGCCGCGTACCACTCCGGCTTGGCGTGCACGACGACCCGCGCGCCCTCCTGCACCACGTCCGCGACCTGGTCGAACACCGAGCGGAAGCAGGTCACCGTGAGCGACACGTCCGCCTGCGGGTCGCGCAGGGTCAGGAACACCACGCCCGCCCCCGGCCGGCGGCTGAGCTGGGTGATCTGCCCCTCCACCCACACCGCGCCGAGCCGGTCGATCCAGCCGCCGATCAGCGCGGAGACCTTGCCGACCGGGAGCGGCGCTTCGGGGGAGCTGGTGTTGGCCATGCGTACGAGGTTAGTGGCGTCCGCCGACAGGAACCGTCCTCTGGACGGCGAGCACCACCAGGCCGACCGCCAGCCAGACCGCCCCGACGAGCTGCGCGGTCGTCGACGCCTCGTAGACCACCGCCCCGATCACCGCGATCCCCAGCACCGGGACGACCACGTGCCGCAGCACGTCCCGCGAGCCGTGCCGGACGGCGTACCAGCCGACCACCGAGGCGTGCAGCAGGGCGAAGGCGGTCAGCGCGCCCACGTTGACCACCGAGGTCAGCTGGTCCAGCCCGTCGTCCCGGTTGGCCGCCCAGACGGCCGCCGCCATGGTGATCACCGCGGCCGTCAGCAGCGCCCGGCGCGGCACCGCGCTGCCCGCGTCGACCGAGCCGAGCAGGCGCGGCAGCCGCCCCTCCCGGCCCATCGCGAAGACCAGCCGCCCGGCCGCCGCCTGCCCGGCCAGGGCCGCGAAGGCCGCGCCGATCGCCTTGCTGGCCGCCACCAGCACGTGCAGCCAGTGCCCGACGCCGCTCTCCACGGTGTCGTAGAAGGCCGAGCCCTGCGCGGCCGGGTCGGCGGCCAGCTGTTGAGGGCCCATCGGCTCCAGCAGCGCCGCCAGGTAGGTCTGCACGACGAACAGCACCCCGGCCAGCGCCAGGCACCACAGCACCGCCCGGGCCACCGCGGCCGAGGCGCCGACCGCCTCCTCGACGAAGGTCGCGATCGCGTCGAAGCCCAGGTAGGAGAGGACGGCCACGGACACCGCGGAGATCACCGCGGTGAGCGAGAAGTCCCCGACGGCGGTGAACGGGGTGTCCCAGCCGCGCCGGGCGCCGTCCTGGGCCAGCACCACCACGGCCGCGACCACGAACACCGCGAGCACCGCGATCTCCATCGCGAGCACCGCGAGGCCGACCACCGCCGCCGTCCGCACCCCGATCAGGTTGAGCGCGGTGGTCACCACCACCGCGAGCGCCGTCCACACCCAGCGCGAGACGCCCGGCACCAGGGAGTTCAGCGCGATCCCGGAGAACAGGTAGGCCACCGCCGGGATCAGCAGGTAGTCCAGCATCGCCATCCACCCGGCGATGAAGCCCGGCCCCTCGCCCAGCCCGGCCCGGGCGTAGGCGAACACCGAGCCGGTCTGCGGCACCGCGCGCACCATCTGGGCGTACGAGAAGGCGGTGAAGCCCATCGCCACGGTCGCCGCCAGGTAGACGGTGGCCACCGCGCCGTGGCTCCTGGCGTCCAGCACCCCGAACACGCCGACCGGGGCCATGGGGGCGATGAACAGCAGTCCGTAGACCATCAGATCGCGGACGCCCAGGCTGCGGCGCAGTCCGCCGGGCGTCGTCCGCCCGTTCACAGAGCTCATAGGCACCACATTTGAGCATTTCCGATCGACTCCGCCCGGAAGGCGCCCGGCGTCGGCGCGGCTGCCCGCCCGGGGCGGTGGGGCTCCCGGCCGCCCGTACGATGGAGCCATGTCCAACACCGCGCAGCGCCGTGTCCTGCTCGCCGCCCCCCGGGGCTACTGCGCGGGTGTCGACCGCGCCGTGATCGCCGTGGAGAAGGCCCTGGAGCAGTACGGGGCGCCCATCTACGTCCGCAAGCAGATCGTCCACAACAAGTACGTGGTGCAGACCCTGGAGAAGAAGGGCGCGATCTTCGTCGACGAGACGGAGGAGGTGCCCGAGGGCTCGATCGTCGTCTTCTCCGCGCACGGCGTCGCCCCGTCCGTCCACGACGAGGCCCGGGCCGGCAAGCTCGCCACCATCGACGCCACCTGCCCGCTGGTCACCAAGGTGCACAAGGAGGCCGTGCGCTTCGCCGACGAGGGCTTCGACATCCTGCTGGTGGGCCACGAGGGCCACGAGGAGGTCATCGGCACCATGGGCGAGGCCCCGGACCGGATCCACCTGGTCGACGGTGCCGAGGACGTCGCCAACGTGCGGGTGCGGGACGAGTCCAAGGTCGTCTGGCTGTCCCAGACCACGCTGTCGGTGGACGAGACCATGGCCACCGTCGGCGAGCTGAAGCAGCGCTTCCCGGCTCTGGTCAGCCCGCCCAGCGACGACATCTGCTACGCGACCCAGAACCGCCAGGTCGCGGTCAAGCAGCTGGCCCCGGAGACCGACCTGCTGATCGTGGTCGGCTCCAAGAACTCCTCCAACTCCGTCCGCCTGGTCGAGGTCGGCCTGGAGTACGGCGCCAAGGCCGCCCACCTGGTGGACTTCGCCGAGGAGATCCGGGAGGAGTGGCTGGAGGGCGTCACCACGGTGGGCCTGACCAGCGGCGCCTCGGTGCCCGAGATCCTGGTCGAGGGCGTGCTGGAGTTCCTGGCCGCGCGCGGCTACGACACGGTCGAGACGGTCAAGACCGCCGAGGAGCACCTGACCTTCTCGCTGCCCAAGGAGCTGCGCCGCGACCTGCGCGCCGAGGCGGCGGGCAAGCTGTAGGCCTGGTTGTGGAGAACCCGGCGCCCCGACGGGGTGCCGGGTTCTCCGTTTCTCCCCGCCGTCCTCCGCGGTCCTCCGTGGTTCATCGCCGCTTCTCGCCGTTCTCCGCCGTTCTCCGCTGTGCGGGTGCAGGCGCCCTCTCGTAGTTTTGTGCACAGGCTGTGGACAAGCGGGTCCCGGCCACGGCGGAGGGTGGACGTGATGACGGCGGTATTCGGCGTGGACATCGGCGGTTCGGGCATCAAGGGCGCCCCGGTCGACCTCGCCCGGGGTGTTCTCGCCGAGGAGCGCCACAAGGTGCTCACCCCGCAGCCGTCCGAGCCCGAGGCCGTGGTCGCCGCCGTGTGCGAGGTGGTCCGCCACTTCGACCACCAGGGCCCGGTGGGGCTGACCTTCCCCGGTGTGGTGGTCGGCGGGCACACCAGAACCGCCGCCAATGTGGACAAGGGCTGGATCGGCCTGGACGCCGAGGGCCTGTTCCGCGAGGCTCTGGGCATGCCCGCGACCGTCCTCAACGACGCGGACGCGGCCGGGCTGGCCGAGACCGCGCACGGCGCCGGGCGGGAACAGTCCGGCGTGGTCCTGGTGCTGACCTTCGGCACCGGCATCGGCAGCGCGCTCTTCGTGGACGGCGTGCTGGTGCCCAACACCGAGCTGGGCCACCTGGAACTGCGCGGCAAGGACGCCGAGCGCCGGGCCTCCTCCGCCGCCAAGGAGCGGCACGGGCTGAACTGGGAGCAGTGGGCCGGGCGGGTCGACGAGTACCTGGACCTGGTGGAGATGCTGTTCTCGCCCCAGCTGGTCGTGATCGGCGGCGGGGTGAGCCGCAAGCACGACCGGTTCCTGCCGCTGCTGAAGGAGCGTGAGGCGCGGGTGGTGCCGGCGGAACTGCGCAACGACGCGGGCATCGTGGGGGCCGCCATGGCGGCGTCCCGGGCGGCGGGCTGACGGACCTGGCCGGGGCGGCGGTTCGCGGCCTCGGTGGACGTCAGCGGGAGCGCTGGATCCGGCGCTGGGCGACGAAGCGGGCGAGCACGATCAGCGCGGCCAGCCCGGTGCCGGAGAACAGCCAGCCGGCCCGCATCGCCAGCCCCGTCGCCAGCGTCACCAGCCGGGCGGTGAGGCCCGAGGAGCTGACCGGCGCGAGCAGCAGCAGCGCCAGCGCGAAGGCGATCGGCCCGCTGATCGGCGCGGCCAGCAGGTCGGCGTAGCGGACCCGGACGGCGAGCTGGAAGCAGACCGCCAGGTAGCCGATGCCGAACAGCCAGCCGAGGTCGCCGAAGAGCAGCCGGTCCAGGCCCGCCACCGCGACCGTCGCCAGTACGGCGAGCACGCCGGTG
>NZ_JAFLNG010000184.1 GCF_017427025.1 Streptomyces sp. FH025 | reverse complement strand
CCTGCGGGCGATGCTGGAGCGGCCGGAGCTGGTGGCCGTGCTGGACGACCACGTCGGCCTCAACACCCTGCCCGAGGCTCAGCCGCGCCTGGACTTCCTGTTCGCGGGCCCGCCCCCCGTGCCCTGGCAGGAGCGCTGGCCCGCCGCCCCCGAACCGGTGAGCGACCTCACGGAGCTGCTGGAGCGGACGGTCGGCCGGCTCGCCGCGGAGGGCCTGGAGGTGGTGGTGGTCCGCCAGGACGAGCCGGGCGTCCGCGACCGGCTCGGCCTGCACTGCGTCAAGGTGATCGTTCCCGGAACGCTCCCGATGACCTTCGGCGAGGCCGACCGGCGCACCCACGGCCTGCCGCGCCTGCTGGAGGTCCCGTACCGGCTCGGCCGCACCCCGCGCCCGCTGCGCCACGACGAACTGCCGCTGTACCCGCACCCGTTCCCGTAGTCCCCCGGTCCAGCCCGGTCCGCCCCAGTCCGCCCCTGCCGTCCCGGAAGGACGCGATGACGACCCGACAGCCACCGGCCACCCCCTGGCACAGCCTGCACCTCGCCCTGCCACTGCCCGCACGAGGGACCGACGCCTTCGTCACCGCGGACCTCGCGCCGCTGATGGACGAACTCGCGGGCGCGGACTGGTTCTTCATCCGCTACGGCGAGGGCGGCCCGCACCTGCGCGTCCGCTTCCGGGGCGCGGCCGAACACCCCGACGCCCTGGCCGGCGAGCTCACCCGGCTCGCGTCCCGCCACACTCCGTTCGACGGTCCGTGGACGGCCCGGCACGGGGAGGTCACCACCGTCCCGTACGAACCCGAGACCGAACGCTACGGCGGTCCCGCGCTGCTGCCGATCGCCGAGGAGCTCTTCACCCGCTCCACCCGCACGGCCGTCCACGCGCTGCGCACGCTCGACGCGGCCCCCGGCGCCCGGCTGCCCCTCGCCCTGGACCTGGCGCACACCACCGCCCACGCCCTGGGACTCGACGAACTGGCCGCCGCCCGCTGGCTGCGGAGCCACTCCGCCTCCTGGCGCTGGGTGACGGAGTTCCGGCCGCTGCCCGGGGTCGCGGTGCACAGCAAGGTGAACGCGGTGTTCGCCCAGCAGCGGCAGGCCCTCGCCCGCAGGGCCGGGGCGCTGCGGGAGGCACTCGGCGCCGGGACGGCCACGCCCTGGCTCGCCGACTGGTCGGCCGCCGTCGCCGACGCCGCCGCCCGGATGCGGGCCGCCGCGCCGGACGGGTCCGAGGGGCGGCTCGGCTGGGTGTGGGCCTCACAGCTGCACATGCTGTTCAACCGCCTGGGGGTCGGGCCCGACGAGGAACGGGCCGTCTGCCGCCTCGCCGGCCGAACGCTCCTGGAGACCGACCGGGCCTTCACGTTCTTCCCCGACGACCGGCGCGCCCCGGACCTCCAGTACCTGGAGGACAGCAAGTTCCAGGTCGGGCGCCCCGAGGACACCGCGCTGCCGGACATGCCGCCCGCCGAGGCCCCGCAGCCGTGGCCCGGCGACCTGCCCCTGCCCGCCGACCCGGTGCCGGACGTCCCCCTCGCCGACGCGCTGCGCACGCGCCGCTCCACCCGGGGCCGGCTGACCGGTCCGCTCACCGCCGGTCAACTGGGCGGTCTGCTCTGGGCGGCGTACGCGCCGGACCGCGACTCGGGTCACCGCCCCTACCCCAGCGCGGGCGCCATGCACACCGTCCGGGTGCGGCTGGTCGCCCTCGCCGTCGACGGTCTGCCCTCCGGCACCTACCAGTGCGTCCCGGCGCTGCGCTCCCTGCGCCCGATCGGCCCGGCGCCCGATCCGGACCAGCTCAAAGCGCTGTCCTACTACCTCACCCGCCCCGACTCGGACCCGCAGCGCATCGTCGTCGACGAGGCCCCCGCCGTCCTCGCCCTCCACCTCGACCTCGCCCACCTGCGCCGCCGCTACGGCCTGCGCGCGCTGCGCCTCGGACTCGTCGAGACCGGGCACCTGGCCCAGAACCTCCTCCTCACCGCCGCCGCCTTCGGCCTCGGCACCACCCCCCTCGGCGGCCTCTACGACGACCTCGCCCACGAACTCCTCGGCCTCGACGACCTGGACGAGCCGATCCAGTACCTGCTGCCGCTGGGCCGCCCGGCGACGGCCTGACACGCCCTCGGGCGCCGCGTCGCCGGGCGTCCCCCGGTTCAGCAGAGGATCGCGAAGCCGTACCCGCGCGACTTGAGGGTGGACAGGATCGCCGGCAGCGCGGCGGCGGTCTGGCTGCGGTCGCCGCCGCCGTCGTGCAGCAGGATCACCGAGCCCGGGCGGACGTTGCCCAGCACCCGTGACTGGATGGCCGCCGACCCCGGCCGGGACCAGTCCTGCGGGTCCACCGACCAGAGCACCACCTGTTTGCCGAGGGCAGCGGCCCGGGAGCGCACCGTGCCGTTGACCGCGCCGTACGGCGGGCGCAGGCACTTCGGGGTGCGGCCGGTCTGCTTGCTGATCGCCCGATCCGTGTTCACCACCTGGGAGTTGATGCCGGAGGGGGAAAGCCTGCGCAGGTCCGGGTGCGACCAGGAGTGGTTCTGCACGCTGTGGCCCTGGCGGGCGACCTGCGCGGTGAGCGAGGGGTGGGCGGCGACGTTCTCGCCGACTTCAAAAAACGTCGCGCGCACCCCGTAGCGGGAGAGGATCGACAGGATCCTCGGCGTGTAGGCGGGGCTGGGGCCGTCGTCGAAGGTCAGGTACACGACCTTGCTCCCGGCCGCCTCCGCCGAGTCGGCCGGCACCGCGACCACCGCCCCCGCCATCAGGGCGACGGCGAGGGCGCCGATCGCGGTCCGGATCCGTCCAACTGCCTTGCGCCTGCCCGGTCGTCGTGCGGCCATCTCTGCTCCCCTGCCCGTGGAACCCGCGCCGTCGGAATCTGCCGTGCACCGACCAGTCTGCGCGGACGGACACCGCCACCGCGACCCACCCGAGGGCGAAAGGGGGTGAAATCGGCCACCCTGACGGCGGGTTGCCGTCGCCGCCCTCCGACGGTCCTTGAACGGCGAACGGCCGCGCGCCGGAAAACCCCATGGCGAACCGGGCGACGGGCCGCTATGCTCCCCGACGATGACCATTCACGCTGTTCTCAGATCGGAGGTCCCGTCCGCAAAAGGTGAGTGCTGATGACCACTCACACCGCGAACGGGATTGACTCCCAGCCTTCCTTCTGGCGGCGCGTACGCGAGTACGCCGTGCCGCCCTCCATGATCGAGACCGCCACCGCGCGCCGTCTGGCCGGCGACTGGGCCGGGGCGTGCGCCGCCGCGAACGTCGAGGTCGACTTCCGACTCAGAGACGTCCGACGCGCCCACGGCCGGGAACTCGCCGACCGACTACGGGCCGACCTGCGGCGCCTGGCACCGGACCTGCTGCGCTGGCACCTGCCCAGGGCCGCACCCGACGGGCTGTTGCGCCCCGGGCTCACCGTGCCCCTGGCCCACTACCCCTCGCCGGCGTCCGGCGAGCGGCCGGTGGTCCTGGTGGTCCGTAGACCACCCGCCTGGGCGGAGTACGGACAACGCGTCGCACTCACGCTCTGGGACGGCTCCGACGACGGCCGCCGCTCCCCGCATCCGCGCCCGCGTCCCAGCCGCCGGTTCCGCTTCGACCTGCACCGGCACCTCTGGGACGCGGACCGCAGCGGGGAGTTGGCGCTGCGCGCCGGATCCGGTCCGCCAAGTGACGGGCACGAAACAGGAATCGGCCCGTACGGGCTGCGCTGCGCCGTCGACCGGTGGGCCGCCGAGGCCGAGTTGCTGCTCCGCTCCGAGGGACGCCCGGCCGGTCCCGTCGTGGTGCGGCTGGGGCTCGGGCGGCGACTGCTCCTCACGCCGGACGGGCCCGCCGTGGAGGCCACCGGGGACGTCAGCGCGCTGCCCCTGCTGCCCGACGCGGCGACCTGGGTGCTGCCCGACCTCGACCTGCTGCACTGCGGGGCGATCGGGCCGGACCGGCTGCATCCGCTGGTGGCGGCCGCACTGGTGCCCGGGCACCGAGCCGACCGGCATCCTCAACCGCCGCCCACGCAGCGGCTGGTGGACTGTCGCGGCGCCCGGCACCGGATCGCGGTGGTCGACGGGGTGCTGACCCCGCTCGACCACGACCCGGCCGAGTTGCGCCGCGAGGGGCTGCTGGTCGCGCTGTCCGGCACCCCGCTGCCGTGCCTCCAGGTCATCGACCAGGCCCACCGCGATCCGGTCGAACTGGCCGGTGTGCGCGAGCGGTTGGACCACGGCGACACGGCCGGGGCCCTGGCCGTGGTCGAGAGCCTGCTCGGCCCACGGGCGGTGCTGCGCAACGGCCCCCTGCGCGACGCCCTCGCAGCGTCCGCGCAACGCCGGATCGCCTACGGCCTCTACCGGTCGGGCCTGACCGTCGACGAACGGGCGGCCGCCGTGCAGGGCCGCATCGGCTACGACCTGTACCGGGCCGGCGTGGTTAGCCACTACCCGTTTCCCCGGCGCCCTCGCATCGCCACCCGCTGAAGCCTCCCGGCTTTCCGACTACCTGACCTCCCGACTTTCCGACTTCCTGACTTCCTGAGGTGATCACCCATGCCCACGAACCTTGCCGTGCCCACACGCACCCCCACCGCCGCCCGGCTCGACGTCGCCCGCCGGCTGCTCGACCTGCTCAACGACACCAGGACCGAACCCCGCGCCGACGACCAGCTGGAGGCCCTCACCCTGGCCGTCGCCGCCGACCTGCCCGTCCTGCTCTGGGGCGAGCCCGGGATCGGCAAGACCGCCGCGCTCAACCAGCTCGCCGAGGCCCTGGACCTGCCGCTGACCACCGTCATCGCGAGCGTCCACGAGCCCTCCGACTTCTCCGGCCTGCCCATCGTCGGCGACGACCCCGCGCAGCAGGGCGTCCCGCTGGCCCCGCCGGACTGGGCGGTGCGCCTGGTCCACGCCGGTCGCGGGCTGCTGTTCCTGGACGAGCTGTCCACCGCTCCGCCCGCCGTCCAGGCCGCGCTGCTCCGACTCGTCTTGGAACGGCGCATCGGCGCGCTGCAACTGCCGCCCGGCGTACGGATCGTGGCCGCCGCCAACCCGCGCTCCTCGGCCGCCGACGGGTGGGAGCTGAGCCCGCCACTGGCCAACCGCTTCGTCCACCTCCAGTGGGTGCACGACCACGAGGTGGTGGTGCGCGGTCTCGGCGGGGTGTGGCCGGTCGCCTGCCTGCCCCGGCTCGACCCGGACGCGCTTCCCTCGGCGGTCGCGCTCGCCCGCCGGGCGGTGTGTGAACTGCTCACCGCTCGCCCCGAGTTGGTCCACCGGCTGCCCACCAACGAGACCCGGCGCGGCGGCGCCTGGCCGTCCCCGCGCAGCTGGGACATGACGCTGCGGCTGATCGCCTTCGCCACGGCGGCGGGCTCCTCCCGGGAGGTGCTGTCGCTGCTGGTCCGCGGCACGGTCGGGGACGGTCCGGGGCTGGAACTGATGGCGAGCATGGACCGGATGGACCTGCCGGACCCTGAACAGCTGCTCGCCGACCCGGCGGGCGCCGTGCTGCCCGAGCGCGGGGACCTGCGCCAGGTGGTGCTGGACGGTGTGGTGGCCGCCGTACGCAACCGGCCGGAGCGGGCCCGCTGGGACGCGGCCTGGGCGCTGCTGGCGCGGGCGCTGGAGGACGGCGCGCCGGACGTACTGGTGGTCCCGGCCACCACGCTGGCCTCTCTGCGCCGGGAGGACTGGGAGGTGCCGGAGTCGATCGAGCACCTGTCCTCGGCGGTGGCGCTGTCCCGGCGGGCCGACCGGGCCGCCGCCCGGGTCTCCGGCCAGGCCGATGCGAAGACCCGCCGATGAGCGCGCCCGTGACGCCGCTGGACGTCGGCAAGCGCATCAGGCCGAAGGTCGCCAGCCCGGCCCCCACGCCCACGGACGCCGGCTGGCAGGTCAAGCCACCGGCCGCCCGGCTGGACCGCGACAAGCTGTACGCCGCCCGGCTCCAGGCGGTCCGGGCCCGCCCCTACCTGGCGACCGCCCTGTTCGCCCTGCACCTGGTGGAGTCCCGGCAGGTGCCGACGATGGGCGTGGACCGCCACTGGCGCTGCTACGTCTCCCCGGCCTTCGTCGACCGCACCCCGGTGGAGGACCTCGCCTCGGTGTGGGTGCACGAGGTGTCGCACCTGCTGCGCGACCACCACGGGCGCAGCGACCGCCTGGCCCGCGACCTCGGGCTGAACGGCCCGGACGACCGGCTGCGGATGAACATCGCCGCCGACTGCGAGATCAACGACGACGTGTACGGGGACGGGCTGGTCACCCCCGCGGGCGCCCTGACACCGGAACGCCTCGACCTGCCGGAGGGGCAGCTGATGGAGGACTACGTCCGCGGCTTCGGCTTCGACCTCCGCAAGCCCGGCCTGGCCTGGCTGGACTGCGGCAGCGGCGCCGACGGCGTGGACCGTCCCTGGGAGTCGGGGCCGGACGGCGCGGACGGGCTGACTCCTCAGGAACGGGACGCCGTACGCTTCCGGGTCGCCGAGGGCATCCGCGCCCGCCCCGGCTCGGTCCCGAAGAGCTGGCGGCGCTGGGCCGAGGAGGCGTTCCACCCGCCGCAGCCCTGGCGGCAGTTGCTGGGCGCGGCCATGCGCTCGGCGGTCTCCGGCCCGGGCGCGGGCGGGGACTACAGCTACGGCCGCCCCGCCCGCCGCTCGGTCGGGCTCCCGGGTGTGGTGCTGCCGAGCCTGCGGCGGCGCCCGCCCCGGGTCTCGGTGATCGTCGACACCTCGGGGTCGGTCTCCGACGACGAGCTGGGCAGCGCGCTACTGGAGGTCACCGCGATCGGCCGGGCGGTCGGCGGCCGCCGCGACCAGGTCAGCGTCATCTCCTGCGACGCGGCCGCCCGCACCGTGAACGCGCTCTGCCAGGCGGCGGACATCCCCCTGATCGGCGGCGGAGGCACCGACCTTCGAACGGGCTTCGCCGCGGCGCTGCGGACCCGGCCGCAGCCGGACGTCGTGGTGGTCCTCACGGACGGCCAGACCCCCTGGCCTGCGGTCGCACCGTCCTGCCGTACGGTCGTCGGCCTCTTCCGCAGGCCGGTCCGGTACAACGAGAACAACACGGAGTACCGCCCGACGGCCCCACCCGGCTGGGCCCGGGTGGTGACGATCGGCTGAAGGCGGGCGCCCCACCCCGCATGGAAAGCGTGGTGGGGCCATGAACAGTCCCTGCTGGGTGTCGCCGGGCCGCGCGTCGCGCGGCTGCCCCGTACCCGCGACCTGCGGAGGACCTCAACGCCGCTGGTGGCCGGCGTCCGGATTCGCACACAGGGCGTCGTCAACCAGCTTGGTCTCGGCCTGTTCCACGTGCAGGACGTCCTGCGCGGAATCGGCGCGGACGCCCGACAACGACACGACGACGCTGCGCCGGCCGTCAGCGGTGACCCCGGTGGCGGTGATCCAGCCGGCATCACCGCCCTCATGGCCCCAGTACACCCCGCCGCAGGACAGCGGGCGCGAGAAGAGCCCCAGTCCGTCACGGGCGCCCGGCAGGAGCCGCTCGAACTCCTCGCCGACCGGCATGGTCTGCCGCATCTGCGCCAGCTGCGCCGGTGGCAGGAGCCTGCCGCCGAGCAGGGCGCGGAAGAACCGGTTGAGATCGGCGGTGGTGGAGACCAGCCCGGCCTCTCCGTTCGTTCCCGAGCCGACCTGCTCGGTGACGTCCACCAGCGGCTCGCCGGGCTTGAAGCTCTGATAGGTCTCCGCGTGCGGCCGGGGCAACGTGGGTGAAGTGCCCGGCCAGAAGGTGTGATCGAGGCCGAGCGGCCGGACGATCCGGTCCCTCACCTCCTCGTGCCAGGAGTGCCCGGTGACCCGCTCGATGATCATGCCGAGCAGGACGTAACCGGTATTGGAGTAGCCCCACCTCCCGTCCTCGCCGGGTGGGAAGTCCGGGCTGTGGCGCATCGCACGGGCGACGGTCTGCTCGGGTGTGTAGCTGTCGTACCGGTGCTGGTGGAAGTCCGCCGCCGAGGTGTAGTCCGGGTAGTCGTCGTGGATGCCGCTGGTGTGCTGCAGCAGTTGGCGGATGGTGATCGCGCGACCGTCGTTGCCGTTTCCGGACACCACGCCGGGCAGCCAGCGCTCGACCGAGTCGTCCAGGGAGAGCCTGCGGTCACCGGCGAGTTGCAGGGTCACGGTGGCCACGAACGTCTTGGTGACGCTGGCTATCCGGAAGTAGCCGTTCCGAGGGACCGGCTGTCGGTCCCTCAGGTCCGCGACACCACTGGTGGCGGTCAGGTTCCGGCCGCCGGAGGTGACCAGGCGGGCCTGCACTCCCGTGGCGCCGGCTGCGATGATCGCATCGGCGTCGCGCTGGAGCTGGGTTCGGTTGTCGTGCTGCCCGGCGGCCATCGCGTCGGGCACGCTGGTGGAGAGGGTTCCGGCCACGACGGCGGCCAGCACCAGGTTCCGTCGGATGGATCGGCCACGCCGCCGTGGCGAAGGATTCGGTGAACTCGTCATGGGCGTTGACGCTAGGTCCGGCCGAGGTGCGCGGGCAGTACCGCTCACTGGTGGGAAGAAGGGGTAGTGGGCTGTAGTGTCAGGCCTGGTGGCCATGGCCCAGACTTGTGCGGATGAATCACCATGGAGCTGGTCGGCCTTGGACGATGTGGCGCGGTCTGGGTTATCTGCTGGGAAGCCTGTTGACCGCTGCGGTCGCCGTGTTGGCGCTGCCCGTACTCGTTGTCCCGACGATCGCGCGCGCCTGGGCGTCCTGGCATCGGCGCCGCGCCGACCGGCTGCTGCTTCCTCCGCGGCCCGGTCCCACTTCGACGCGTTCTGATCCCGTCCGGGTCGGTGCGTGGCGTGTTCTCGGGTGGCTGTGCGTGTCCGTCGTGACCAGCCTGGTGCTCGGGCTCGTCGTGGTGCTGTGCGCGGGCAACGCGGTGGCCGCGGCCGTCACGGTGCCCCTGTGGTGGGCGTTGCCCGCCGGCACCCCCGCGGGCGGCTTCGCCTTCGGTGTTCCACTGTCCGGGTGGGGTACGGCGTTGACTCTGGGGACCGCGCAAACCGCGGTCTTCGCGGCCCTGACCTACTGGCTGGTTCCACTGCTGGCGCGCCTGCACGCCCGGCTGTGTGTGGCGTTGCTGTCCCCCTCGGCCACCGAGCGGTTGGCGCAGCGCGTGGAGACGCTGACCGAGACGCGGGCCGACGCCATGAACGCGCACGGCGCGGAACTACGTCGGATCGAGCGTGACCTGCACGACGGCACCCAGGCCCGGCTGGTGGCCATCGCGATGCGGCTGGGTGTGGCCCGCGAGTTGCTGAGCGAGGACCCCCGGATGGTGGCCGAACTCCTGGAGGAAGCGCACGAGGGTGCCGAGGAGGCCATGGCGGAGCTTCGTGCGGTACTGCGGACGATCTACCCGCCGATCCTCGCCGATCGCGGCCTCACCGGGGCGCTGGCCGCGCTGGCGACCCGACCGGCGATCGACACCAGCCTCGACATCGGCGACCTCGGCACGATTCCCGCCGCGGTGGAGGCCGTGGCCTACTTCACGATCGCCGAGGCGCTCACCAACGCTGCCAAGCACAGCCAGGCCTCCCGGACCGCCGTCCGCGTCGCACGCGACGGTGACCGGCTGTCGGTCGAGGTCACCGACAACGGGGTCGGCGGCGCTGACGAGACACTGGGTACCGGCATCGCCGGAATCCGCCACCGTGTCCTGGCGCTCGACGGCACCCTCCGCCTCCACAGCCCTGCCGGCGGCCCGACCACCATCGCCTTGAGCATGCCGTGCGGGTCGTGATCGCCGAGGACAACGTCCTGCTGTCCACCGGGCTTGAACTCATGCTGACCGCCAAGGGCTTCCACGTCGCCGCGATCACCCAGGACGCCCCCGGCTTCGTCGCCGCCGTCGCCGAACACCGCCCGGACGTCACCATCGTCGACGTACGGCTGCCGCCGACCTTCCGCGACGAGGGCATCCACGCCGCCATCACCGCCCGCCGCCGGTACCCCGGCCTGCCCGTGCTCGTCCTCTCCCAGTACGTCGAGCAGCAGTACGCCGGCGAGCTGGTCTCCGACGGACGCGGCGGCGTCGGCTACCTCCTCAAGGACCGGGTGAGCCGGGTGAGCGAGTTCACCGACGCACTGCGGCGGGTCGCCGCCGGCGGCACCGTCATGGACCCCGAGGTGATCGGGCAGCTCCTCACCCGTCCCGCCCACGACCCGATCGCCGCCCTCACGCCACGTGAACGCGAAGTCCTCGCCCTGATGGCCGAGGGAAAGGACAACGCCACGATCGCGGCCCGGCTCGTCATCACCGACAACGCCGTCCACAAGCACATCGGCAACATCTTCGCCAAGCTCGGCCTCTCCCCGGCCGACAGCGGCCACCGCCGCGTCCTCGCCGTCCTCACCTACCTCAGCCGCCGCTGAGGGACGCGGCCGGCGCGCTCCGACACCATGGTGGGCCTGAGCGACCGGCGGTTCGCTCCGCCGCAGGTCAGGACGGGTGTGAACTCTGGCGGACACCCTTCGTGAGAATGGGAAAGCGCGTTGGGGGCAACCCCTCACGAGTTCGAATCTCGTATCCTCCACCTCCGCCCGCCAAGGCAAACGGTGGCCCGGTCCGCTCAGCGGCCCGGGCCGTCGTCGTTCTCCGGTTGCCGTTCGGGTTCACCCTGGAGACCGACCTACCTCAGGGCACCCGCCGGTCGGCAAGCGCTCCGTGCTTCCATGGATGTGTGCCCCTGTACGTCGGCACCTCGGGCTGGCAGTACGACGACTGGCGTGGCGTCCTGTACGCGCCGGGGACGCCGCGGCGGCTCTGGCTGGAGGAGTACGCCCAGCGATTCGCCACGGTGGAGAACAACAACGCCTTCTACCGCCTGCCCACGGCCGAGACCTTCGCCGCCTGGCGGGAGCGGACCCCGGAGGGGTTCGTGATGGCGGTCAAGGCGAGCCGCTACCTCACGCACATCAAGCGCCTGCACGACCCGCAGGAGCCGGTGCGGCGGCTCCTGTCGGCCGCCGTGGGGCTGGGATCGCGGCTCGGACCGGTCCTGCTCCAGCTCCCGCCCACCCTGCGGGCTGACGTCGACGTCCTCGACAGCTGCCTGGGCTGCTTCCCGGCCGGGGTGAGAGTGGCCGTCGAACCCCGCCACGATTCATGGTGGGTACCGGAGGTCCGGGCGGTGCTCGAACGACGCGGCGCCACCCTCTGCTGGGCGGACCGGCAGGCCCGCCCGATCACGCCGCTGTGGCGAACCGCCGACTGGGGCTACCTGCGCTTCCACGCCGGCCTGGCGCAGCCGCCGCCCCGGTACGGTCGGCAGTCGCTGGCCACCTGGGTGGCGAGGGTCGCCGAAGCCTGGTCGGATGAGGCCGACGTGTACGCGTACTTCAACAACGACCTCGGCGGTGCGGCTCCCCTGGACGCCGCCGCCTTCGCCCGAGCGGCCGTCAAGGCCGGCCGAACGGTGAGCCGCACGCCGCAGAACCTGACGGTGAGGCAGGCATGATCCGCAGTCGACTGATCGTCTCCGGTGAAGTCCAGGGCGTGTACTTCCGTGACACCTGCCGGACCGCGGCGAGGGAGCATGGCGTGACCGGATGGGTACGCAACCTCCCCGACGGAACGGTCGAGGCCGTGTTCGAGGGCGAGGCCGCGGCCGTCGAACAGCTGGTCGCGTGGGCACACCACGGCCCGTATGCGGCCGTGGTGGACCGGGTCCGCGTCCACGAGGAACAGCCCGAGGGGCTCGTGGGCTTCGAGATCCGCCCGACCCCCTGGAGCAGATAGACAGAGCCTCGCTCCCCTGCCGTCTCACCCGTGTCCGGGTCCGGGCGGGTCGGACCGCCCAGCGGTCCGGGCCCTCGGGGTGCCCTGCGCGCGGTGGTCAGG
>NZ_JAFLNG010000183.1 GCF_017427025.1 Streptomyces sp. FH025 | reverse complement strand
ACCCGTGCTTCCCCATCACGGTACCTGCGGGTGATCTCGGCATTGCAACCGTCGGCTGTCCTCAGCAGCCGCTGGCGCCGTCCGGAGACCTCCCGCTCGTGCGCGCGCAGCCGCTCCAGGGCGGCCAGCAGCTCCTCGGCCGGGTGCGCCGCGAGGTCGGCGAGCTGGACGTCGCCCATCAGCGCGTCCGCCTCCAACTGGGACTCCTGGGTGCGCGGCGGGCCGAGGGTGACGTGCCGGGCCGAGCGCCGCACCGAGGAGGGCGCGTCGGTCAGGATGGCCGGCAGCCGGTCCAGCAGCTCGCGTCCGGGCTCCTCGTCGGCCGCTTCGGCCCGGCCCGTACCGGCGCTGCGGGCCGGGCCGCCGCCGGGGCGCCGGTCCAGCTCGGCGCGCAGGATGTCCATCCGCCCGTGCAGCAGCCGCCGCAGGTAGGACAGGTCGGCCTCCTGCTCCAGGGTCTCCCGGCGCAGGATCCGCAGCTGGTCCAGGCCCAGCCGCTCCAGCTCCGGCTCGCCGTCCGGACCCTCCGCCCAGGAAAGGGCCCCGGGGGCCTGCGCCACCCGCCCGGGACGCTCCCATGCCGCGCTGCTCGTGTCCATCATCCAGCCACCTGCCGTCGTCCGATCCCGCCCGCTCGCGGCACCCCGTCCCTGCCGCCGGTCCGGCCCGTCCCCGACGGGCTCGCGTCCCGTCCGGTCGCACGGCCGGGGGCCCCGTGGAGTTCCGTTCCCCGGCCGGAACCACCCGCCGGGACGACCCCGGCCAGAACGTCCGACCCACCGGCCCGACCGCCCGGCCGAACCCCGGCCCGGTGCGGCGGACCTCCAGGCGCGCCGGGCCCTCCGTACGGTCCACCAGCGTGCCACCCCACCCGGCGCGCGCGCACCGCCCGTGCACCCGAACGGCCCCCTGGCGAACGGGGGTGGCTGATATGACCGGGCCTTTCCGCAGGAAGATCGGCGCCCGAACCTGCGCAGGCGCGCGCCACGCGGCGCGCACACCATGTCTGCGCGCCCCTCTTCTGCGCCCCGGGGGCCCTCCGGGGGCCGTCCGGCGCTCCGGCACAATGGCGGCATGCGAGCAGTGGTGCAGCGAGTGACCGAGGCCCGGGTGACCGTGGCCGGAGAGACCGTCGGCGCGATCGAGGGGCCCGGGCTGTGCGTCCTGGTCGGCGTCACCCACGAGGACACCCCGGCCAAGGCGGCCCAACTGGCCCGCAAGCTCTGGACGCTGAGGCTGCTGCCCCCCGACGAGGAGGGCGTCGAGCAGAGCTGCTCCGACCTCGGCGCCCCGCTGCTGGTGATCAGCCAGTTCACCCTCTACGGCGACGCCCGCAAGGGCCGCCGCCCCACCTGGAACGCCGCCGCCCCCGGGCCGGTCGCCGAGCCGCTGGTGGACGAGGTGGTCGCCCAGCTGCGCGCGCTGGGCGCCAAGGTGGAGACGGGCCGGTTCGGCGCCGACATGCAGGTGGCGCTGGTGAACGACGGCCCGTTCACCGTCCTCGTCGAGGTCTGAGCCCGCGGGGTCCGATCCGGCGGGGTCCGATCCGGCGGGCCGCTACTGCGGGACGATCACGTCCTGCGTGCCCGGCACCGTCCCGGCCAGCAGCACCGCGTCCACCGGCACGTTCCGCTTGACGATCGCCAGCGCGATCGGCCCCAGCTCGTGGTGCCGGGCCGAGGAGGTCACGAAGCCCACCGCCCGCCCCTCCGGGTCGGCGGCCGACCGCACCTCGGTGCCGTGCGGGGGCAGCGTCTCCTCGGTGCCGTCCAGGTGCAGGAAGACCAGCCGGCGCGGCGGGCGGCCCAGGTTGTGCACCCGGGCGACGGTCTCCTGCCCGCGGTAGCAGCCCTTCTGGAGGTGGACGGCGGTGCGCAGCCAGTCCACCTCGTGCGGGATGGTCCGGTGGTCGGTCTCGAAGCCGAGCCGCGGCCGGTGGCCCTCGATCCGCAGCGCCTCGTACGCCCAGACCCCGGCCGCCGGGCCGTACCCGGCGGTGAGCTCCGCCAGCTCGGCGCGCGGCAGGAACAGGTCGCGCCCGTACGGGAGTTCGCGAACGGCGGCGGCGCCCTCGACGGGGACGGTGGAGCCGGCCGGGAGGTGGACCACGGCGTAGTCGGCGGTCGCGTCGGCGGCCTCCACCCGGTAGAAGAACTTCATGCTCTCCAGGTAGGCGACCAGCGCGCCCTGGGTACCGGGCTCGACGTGCGCCCAGGTGGTGGTGCCGTCGTCGACCAGGTAGAGCGCGTGCTCCACGTGCCCGTTCGGGGAAAGCACCAGCGCCTCGGTGGCGTGCTGCGGCGCCAGCTCGCTGACGTGCTGGGTGAGCAGCAGGTGCAGCCAGGAGAGGCGGTCCGCGCCGGTGACGGTGACCACGCCGCGGTGCGAGAGGTCCACGAAGCCGGTGCCCCGGGCGAGGTTGCGTTGCTCGCGGAAGATGTCGCCGTAGTGGGCGGCGACGCCCTCGTCGGGCCCCTCGGCGGGGACGGCTCCGGGCAGGGAAAGCAGCGGGCTCTTCAGACCGGTCATACCGGCCAGCTTACGACCGGCCGTCCGTACGCCCGGCGGCGCAGTCGGCACAGCGGCCGAAGATGGCGAAATGCTTGAGGTCGGTGTCGAAGCCGTGCTGTTCGCGCAGGCGGTCGATCAGCGGCTGGGCGATCTCGGTGCCGGTCTCGGTGACCTTCTCGCAGTCCCGGCAGACCAGGTGCAGGTGGTGGTGGCGGCCGGCCAGGTGGTAGGTCGGGGCGCCGTGGCCGAGGTGGGCGTGCGAGACCAGGCCGAGCTCCTCCAGCAGCTCCAGGGTCCGGTAGACGGTGGAGATGTTGACGCCGCTGGCGGTCTTGCGGACGTGGCAGAGGATGTCGTCGGGGGTGGCGTGGTCGAGGACGTCGACGGCCTCCAGCACGAGCTGCCGCTGCGGGGTGAGCCGGTAGCCGCGCTCGCGCAGGTCGGCCTTCCAATCGCCGGAGAGCTGCCAGTCGGTGGTGCTGCCGGTGTCCGCCACGGTGCTGTCCCTGCCAAGGTCGGGGGTCCTGAGGCAAGTGTAGGGACCGGCCGCGGGCCGGTCCCTACCCCGTGCAGAACGGTGCCTACGCGAAGACGGCCTACTTGAAGAAGGCGATGCCGTCGTCCGGCAGGTCGTTGACGTCCTTGACCAGCTGGGCCGGGCTGAGCACCTTCCTCAGCTGGGCGGACATGTACGGGCGCAGCGGCACGTTCGGGGCGGCCTTCTCGCCGACCCAGAGCAGCTCGCCGTTGACGAAGCCGTACAGCCGCTTGCCGCCCGAGTACTCCGGGGAGCCCTCGATCCGGGCCACCGCGTCGGTGGAGACGTCGACCTGCGGCTTGCCGTCGGCCAGCTCGCCGTACCAGATCTCGACGGTGCCGTCGTCGCGGACGGAGGAGATCTCGATCCCCCGGGCTCCGCTGGTGCCGTCGGGGTTGCTGGTGATGCGCCAGAACGCGTGCTCGTTCTCCAGCGGGCGGACCTTCTCGCCCTCCTGGTTCAGCACCCAGGTGCGGGAGCGGAACTCCAGGAAGGGGCGGCCGTCGTGCCGGATCACGATCTCCTGGCCGAAGTTGCACTTCTCCGCGCCGGGGAAGTCGAAAACGCCCGCGCCCTCCCAGGTGCCGAGGAGGAAGGCGAGCGGGACGACGTCCTTGTGGAGGTCAGAGGGGATCTCGATCATGTTCCTGGTCGCTGTCGTGGTCGGTGCGGTCTGCGTCAACCGTACGGCAGGCTCAGCGCTGGCCCTGGTACAGCTTCATCACCGAGAAGATGGCGAACCAGGTGATCAGCACGGCCATGAGGGCCAGCAGACCATCGAAGAACCATTCGAGACCGGACACGGGGGGCTCCCAGGCAGCGACAGTGTGGTGGATTTTGCTCGCGCTCACTCTATCCGCCGTGTTCCGGCCGGTCGCGGTGAGCCCCACCACGTCGGATTTCGCGCCGGTCTTCGGGGGCTGCCCAAGGTTTGCCCAAGGGATTCCGGGATGACCTCGGACGGGGGTGGCGGGCCCTCTAGGGTGGCGCCATGTCGAAGAAACTGGTCATCAAGGTCACGGCCGGAGCGGACGCGCCGGAGCGGTGCTCGCAGGCGTTCACGGTGGCGGCCGTGGCCGTCGCCAGCGGGATCGAGGTCTCGCTCTGGCTGACCGGGGAGTCCTCCTGGTTCGCCCTGCCGGGGAGGGCCGCGGAGTTCGAGCTGCCGCACGCGGCGCCGCTGCCGGACCTGCTGGAGTCCATCCTGGCCTCCGGCTCGGTGACGCTGTGCACCCAGTGCGCGGCCCGGCGCGGGATCGAGCAGAAGGACACCGTCGAGGGCGTCCGGATCGCGGGCGCGCAGGTCTTCGTCAGCGAGATCATGGCGGACGGCGTCCAGGCGCTCGTGTACTGACGTGTGCTGAGAGCAGGTTCTAGGAGTCGCGCGGCTCGTGGTCGGGGCGGTCCCGGTCGTGACCGGGGTCGTCCCACTTCGGGTCGTCCCAGCGCGGGTCGTTCCACCAGTCGTCGTCCGGGTCCCGCTTGTTGGCGAAGACCGCGGCGGCCGGCGGGATGACCATCGCCACCACGCACATCCCCACCGCCGCGCCCACCGAGAACAGCCGCACCACGCCCCAGGCCAGGACGAACAGGCCCAGGCACACGCCCATCATGGCGTAGTAGTAGCGCCGCCGGCGCCTCGTCTGCACCCCTCCACGGTACGGCCGAAGGCCCCTGCGCGGCAGGGGCCTTCGGTGTCGTCGTCGTACCCGGCGACCAGGTCAGACCGCGATCGCGACCTCGACGGCGGTGCCCTGGGAGGCCACCACCTGACGGTCCACGGTCTGGCCCGGCACCAGCGCGCGCAGGGTCCACTTGCCCGGGCGGGCGAAGAACCGGAACTGGCCGGTCGCCGAGGTGGGCACCTCCGCCGTGAACTCGCCGCCCTCGTCCAGCAGCCGGACGTAGCCGTTGACCGGCTCACCGTCGCGGGTCACCGAACCCTGGATGATCGTCTCGTTCGCCACGTCAACTCCTGCCAGGTCCGGGCCGCCGGCCTTCGCACCGCACATGTCTGGTTTTCCCTTCTGACTTACGGGTCGAGCCGGGGGCTCAGTTGCTGCCGAGCTCGATCGGCACGCCGACCAGGCTGCCGTACTCGGTCCACGAACCGTCGTAGTTCTTCACGTTCTCCTGGCCCAGCAGCTCGTGCAGCACGAACCAGGTGAGCGCGGAGCGCTCGCCGATCCGGCAGTACGCGATGGTGTCCTTCGCCAGGTCGATGCCCTCGGCCTCGTACAGGGCCTTGAGCTCGTCGTCGCTCTTGAAGGTGCCGTCGTCGTTGGCGTTCTTGGCCCACGGGATGTTGCGGGCGCTCGGCACGTGGCCGGGGCGCTGCGACTGCTCCTGCGGGAGGTGGGCCGGGGCGAGCAGCTTGCCGGAGAACTCGTCGGGCGAGCGGACGTCGACCAGGTTGAGCTCGCCGATGGCGGCGATCACGTCGTCGCGGAAGGCGCGGATCGAGGAGTCGGCGGCCTGCGCCTTGTACTCGGTGGCCGGGCGGGCCGGGACCTCGGCGACCAGGTCGCGGGAGTCCAGCTCCCACTTCTTGCGGCCGCCGTCCAGCAGGCGGACGTCGCCGTGGCCGTACAGCTTGAAGTACCAGTAGGCGTAGGACGCGAACCAGTTGTTGTTGCCGCCGTAGAGGACGACGGTGTCGTCGTTGGCGATGCCCTTGGCGCTGAGCAGCGCCTCGAAGCCGGCCTGGTCGATGAAGTCGCGGCGGACCGGGTCCTGGAGGTCCTGCTTCCAGTCGATCCGGACGGCGTTGCGGATGTGGTTCTTCTCGTACGCGGAGGTGTCCTCGTCGACCTCGACGATGACGACCTTCGGGTCGTCCAGGTGGGCCTGGACCCAGTCGGCGTCGACCAGGACGTCGCTGCGGCTCATGGTGGTGTTCTCCATCCGAGGGCGGTTGGCGGAAGGTGCTGCTCAGGACGTGCGGCGAGGGTGCCCGGGCGGATGCGGTCCGAATTCCTGTCCGAATGTCGGGACGGAGCGATCGAACCGGAGGGCCGGGCGGGGAACTGCGGGGTACGACGGCGACCGCCCGCCACAACGGCCGGGAAGGGTCACCGGGAAGATCGGCGGCGGGCCACAACTGCCCTGCCAGGACGCCGACTCAGCGCATTCGACACAGACAGGCGGCCACGCGGCACAGGTCGACCGCCCGCCGCTTCGTGAGATCCGTCTGTCGCTTCATGCGGACGATGCTAGGGACACCCGAGGCCCGCTGTCATCAGCGTATCGAATGGCGAGATCAAATCGCCCGGATAGCGGGATTTGGCCTGCCCATGGCCCGCCGGGTGCCGGTTCCCGGGCCACCGGTCACGCACTTCGGGCGAAAACGACGCCGCCCCGCGGTCCGCGCTGGACGGCGCGTCTCGCGGAGCGGAACGGAGGAGAGGAGAGGGCGGACCCGGACCGGGCTCAGCCCAGGAGCTTCACGTCCTTGCCCTCGAAGGACAGCTGGAGGCCCTCCGGCAGCGGCGTCACGCCGTTCTGCGCGGCCAGGCCCAGCCCGGCCGGCATCGAGTCGAGGGTGAAGGCGGCCGGCTCGATCTTCTTGTTGCCGAGCCCGGTGACCACCTCGGCCAGCGAGCTCAGCTTCAGGCCCTCCACCGTGATGGTGTTCCCGTTGTTGCGCACGGTGGCCTCACCGACCGAGATCGGCCCCAGCGAGGCCTTGACCTTGCCCGGCCCGCCGTACGACAGGTTCAGCCGGGAGTTGCCGCCCACCGGCAGCGGGACGCCGCCCAGCAGCTGGGAGGCCGGCGGCAGCAGCTGGGCGAGGTCCGGGTAGGAGATCACGCCGCTGCCGGTGCCGCTGGCCACGGTGGCGGTGTTCAGGTTGTCGGTCACCGAGACGCCGGACAACTTGGCCTTGAAGGAGTGCAGCGCCACCTGGTGGCCGTCGTTCTCGACCGTCAGGCCGTCCGAGGAGATCCGGACGTCGTCCAGCCTCCGCGAGAGCACCTGGGTGAGGAACGGGAAGCCCTCGATCGAGACGTCCGGCCGCTGGCCCATCCGGCCGCTCTTCACCATCCGGTCGGCGGCCTCGTCCTCGGCCACGCCGACCGCGATCCGGTCCGCGCCCAGCAGCAGCCCGGAGAGCACCACCAGGCCGATCGTCGCCTTCAGCCATCCGCGCATCGTGTCCCCCGTCGTCGCCGGTCGCCGTCGTCGTCCGCTGTGGTTCTGGTTCGTCCGTGGTTCGTCGTGGTTTCCTCGGCGGCCGCCCCGACGCGACCGCTCCCGCACGACCGTACGACGTCCCGCCCCGGAAGGTGGTTCCGGGGCGGGACGTGAGTGTGGCGCAACCCGGCTCAGCCGGCCAGCAGGTCGGTGGCGATCCAGATCAGCGGCGCGGCCACCGCCAGCGGCAGCGCCACGCCCGCCGTCATGTGCACGAAGCGCGACGGGAAGTCGTACGCCGCGACCCGGCGGCCGACCAGCGCGCCCAGCCCGGCGAGCGCCCCCAGGGCCAGCGGCGCGCCCACCAGGAAGCCCAGCAGCACCGCCGCGACCAGACCCAGCACCGGGCCCAGCTGCTTCGGACCGGGCAACGGCGCCGCGGCCAGCACGGTCGCCAGCGCGACCGCGCCCACCCCGGCCGGCACCCAGTCGGCCAGCAGCAGCATGGTGCACAGCGCCGTCACCACCGTCGCCGAACCGAGCACGGTCAGTGCGTAGAACCGCTCCTTCGGGTCCGAGGGGCGGAACGTCTGCAACACCAGGACCAGCAGGAAGAACCCGCCCAGGGTGCCCACCACGGCCGCCGCCGAACCGTCGGAATCCGCCAGCAGCACGGCCACGTCCGCGGTGAGCCCGGCCAGCGCGGCCAGCAGGATGCCCTGCCGGGCCGGCCACATGCCGTTCAGCCGGAACCAGCCGGCCGCCGTCAGCAGCTGCAACAGCGCCACCACCAGGGCCAGCGCCACCTGGCCGAGCGCGGCACCGCCGGCCAGCAGCGCGGCCACGCCGGCCGTGATCAGCGCGGGCTGAAGGCCCGGATCGATGATCGGCGAGCCGGTCCGGGCTCGCGGGGCGGCGGGCGGCGCGGCCGCCGGCACCGGCTGTGCCGGGACGGCCTGGTACGGCGGCGCGGCGGGGGCCCCGGGCGCCGGAGCCGGAGCGACCGGGCGCTTGAGCGTCATGGTCGGCGGATCGAAGGCGGGCGCGGCGGGCGCGGCCTGCTGCGGGACGGGCTGCGGCGCCGGGGCTGCGTGCCGGGCCCTGGCTGGCTGCGGCGGCTGCTGCTGCTGTTGTTGCTGCTGCTGAGGCTGGTGCTGGTGGTGCTGCTGCTGGTACGGCGGCTGCGGCCGATGCTGAGGCGGCGCCACCGGCATCGCACCGGAGACCGACACCGGCGGCAGCAGCGTGGTGGCCGCGGCGTCGTCCAGCGGCGGGACGGGCGGCAGCAGCGTGGTCGCCGCCTCGTCCATCGCGGGCACCGGCGGGAGCAGCGTGGTGGCCGCGGCGTCGTCCATCGCGGACACCGGGGGCAGCAGCGTGG
Organism: Streptomyces sp. FH025; assembly: GCF_017427025.1. Taxonomy (GTDB): domain Bacteria; phylum Actinomycetota; class Actinomycetes; order Streptomycetales; family Streptomycetaceae; genus Kitasatospora. The sequence goes on along the minus strand of NZ_JAFLNG010000183.1, from coordinate 3,330 downwards.
TCGCGGCCTCGTCGTCCACCGGGTAGCCGTACGGGTGCTGCTGCGGGTGCTGCTGCGGATACGGATGGGGCTGCCGGGGCTGCTGGGGCCAGTCGCCGTAGCCGCCGCGGTTCGGGTTGTTCATGTCCGTCACGCCGCTCAGCCTCCCGCGAACGGCGGGAGGACCTCCACCGTCCCGCCCTCGGTCAGGGCGACGGTCGTGTGGTCCCGGCCGCCCACCTGGGCGCCGTCGACCAGGTACGAGCAGTGCCCGAGCAACCGGACGAGCTTCGGCCGGTCGGTGTGCCGCTCCTTGACCGCGGCCAGCGCCTCCGCCAGGGTCGCCGCCTCGTACGGCTCCTCGGCCAGTCCGGCCTCGGACTTCGCCGCCGCCCAGTAGCGGATCGTCCCGCGCACCCGGGCGCCGCTCGCGGGCTCGGTGGTCGCGCCCATCGGGCCACCCCTTCTGTTCGTCCTCGTCCGGCCCCGGTGCCCCGGTCCGGCTCGCCACCGGCGGCGCCCGCCCGACCACCCGAACGATGGAACGCGCAGCGCCGCCGCTGTGCGTCCCCATGATGGCGTGTCCGCCACCACGACCGGCAATCGCCCTGGCCGGACCGGCCCCGGGCGCGTTCGAAGCTGTGTCCGGGCTCACCCGGCGCACGCCCGGATCGGGCGAACCGCCGGGATCGCGCACTCCCGGCGCGGGAGGCGGTCGGCTATCCTCGTCCTCCTAGAGGGATCCGGGCAGAGTCGCCCCCGGGTCCTTTTGTGCTTTAAGGACGCCAGTACGGACGTTCTTGCGATTCGCCGGCCCACCCCCGGCGGGCAGCAGGAACCGCCCCGCTTCTCGCGGCACAAGGACGTGCCGGTCCGGCGGGGTGTCGCCACCCCGGCGCCGGGCCGCCGCCCGGCACCGGACCAGACCGGAAGGTTCGCGGGATGAGCAGGGCAGAAACGGTGCGCCAGGGGTTGCGGGACCCCGAGCGCACCCGCCGTCGCGCCGTCCACGCCCCCGGTGCGCTCCGCACTCGCGTCCACGCCCTCTTCTCGGCACCTACGCCATCCGGCTGTGGCGGCGGCCGAGACGCGACCGCGACGACCCGGAAAGGGGACCACCGGGTATGAGTTCTCTCCTCCTCCTCACCAACGCGCTACAGCCCTCCGCGGAGGTGCTGCCGGCGCTCGGCCTGCTGCTGCACAACGTCCGGGTGGCCCCCGCCGAGGGATCGGCCCTGGTGGACACCCCCAGCGCGGACGTCATCCTGGTCGACGGGCGGCGCGACCTGCCGCAGATCCGCAGCCTGTGCCAGCTGCTGCGCTCCACCGGCATCGGCTGCCCGCTGATCCTGGTCGTCACCGAGGGCGGCCTGGCCGCCGTCACCGCCGAGTGGGGCATCGACGACGTCCTGCTGGACACCGCCGGCCCGGCCGAGGTCGAGGCCCGGCTGCGGCTGGCGCTCGGCCGGCTCCAGGTCGCCACCGACGACAGCCCGATGGAGATCCGCAACGGCGACCTCTCGGTCGACGAGGCCACCTACTCCGCCAAGCTCAAGGGCCGGGCGCTCGACCTCACCTTCAAGGAGTTCGAGCTGCTCAAGTACCTCGCCCAGCACCCCGGCCGGGTCTTCACCCGGGCGCAGCTGCTCCAGGAGGTCTGGGGCTACGACTACTTCGGCGGCACCCGGACGGTGGACGTGCACGTCCGGCGGCTGCGCGCCAAGCTCGGCGTCGAGCACGAGCAGCTGATCGGCACCGTGCGCAACGTCGGCTACCGCTTCGTCGTACCGGAGAAGGCCGAGAAGGGCGAGCGCCCGGAGCTCGCCCAGCGTCCCTCGACGCCGCTGGAGGCCTGAAACGGGCCGGGCGGGCCCGTCCCCCGCCCGGCTTGTCCGCATTGCTCCGGATGGCCTCCGGAGACGGTCCCAAGTCCCACTGCCACCCCGCAGACCACACGCGTAGACTCCCCCCGTGGCCAAGGTGACGCGCGACGATGTAGCCCGACTGGCTGGGACCTCGACCGCGGTCGTCAGCTACGTGATCAACAACGGGCCGCGCCCGGTCGCGCCCGCGACCCGGGAGAAGGTCCTCGCGGCGATCGAGCAGCTCGGCTACCGGCCGAACAGCGTCGCCCAGGCGATGGCCTCCCGCCGGACCAACCTGATCGGCATGGTCGTCCCGGACGCCCGCCAGCCCTTCTTCGCCGAGATGGCGCACGCCGTCGAACGGGCCGCCTCCGAACGCGGCAAGCTCGTGCTGATCGGCAACTCCGACTACGTGGACGACCGCGAGGTCCACTACGTCCGCGCCTTCCTGGGCATGCGCGTCTCCGGTCTGATCCTGGTCAGCCAGGGCCCCTCGCAGCGCGCCGCCGAGGAGTTCGCCGCCATGGAGGGCGCCAAGGTGGTGCTGCTGCACCGCCGGCCCGAGGCGATCGACGACGTCGCGGTGGTCACCGACGACGTGGACGGCGCCGAGGCCGTCGTCCGCCACCTGCTGGAGGTGCACGGGCACCCGTACGTGGCCTGCTTCGGCGGCCCGGTCGAGTCCCCCGCCCCCGGCGACCCGGTCATCGACCACGTCGAGGGCTGGCAGCGCGCCATGGACGCGCACGGCATCCCCACCGAGCCGTACCTGATCGACGCGCCCTTCCACCGCTACGGCGCGTACGACGTCGCGCTCGACCTGCTGCGCTCGCCGAACCGGCCGCCGGCGATCTTCTGCTCCACCGACGACCAGGCCATCGGCGTGCTGCGGGCCGCCCGCGAGGTCGGCCTGCGGGTCCCGGAGGACCTCGCGGTGGCCGGCTTCGACGACGTGCCGGAGGCCGCGCTGGCCGACCCGCCGCTGACCACCGTCGCCTCCGACCGCGACGCGATGGCCCGGGCCGCCGTGGAGCTGGTGCTGGACGACTCGCTGATGGTGCCCGGCTCGGACACCGAGCGGGTCCGCAAGTTCCCGGCCCGCCTGGTCATCCGCCGTTCCTGCGGCTGCGACGGGACTCCGCCCGGCCGCGCCGCGGCGGAGTAACCGCCTCCGAGCTGCGGCGGAGCGGCCGGTTCCGCTCCGTAGACGGCCCGACCTGGCCTCACGGCTGCCTGACCAGGCTTTATGAGAAGCCAACGGGCTTCTCGGACCCTTCTGAGCCGCTTCTCATCCGGTCCTCATCCACCAGGCGGAGCTTGGTCGGCATGAGCGAACAGCAGCAGCACCCCGTCGAGCAGTACGACCCGTACCGGGAGCAGTACGACCCGTACCGGCCCCGCGTGATCGAGGGCACCGTGCTCGGCGGCGGGTACGGCGGCAACGCCGGGGCCGCCGGCACCGACCCGGACACCGGGTACGGCTACC
>NZ_JAFLNG010000182.1 GCF_017427025.1 Streptomyces sp. FH025 | reverse complement strand
GCACGCCGTGCGGCGCGATGTGCCGCCTCGCCACGCGTCGGTCAGAAGGTGTTGGCGATCCGCGCGTACTGGCCGCGGTAGTACAGCAGGGGCTGTGGTGACTCGGCCGGCGCCTCGACCCGGCGCACGTCACCGATCACCACGAGGTGGTCGCCTCCGTCGTGCTCGGTGTGCACGCGACAGTCGATCCACGCGGCGGCACCGTCCAGGCGCGGCGCCCCGTCCGGAGACGCGGTCCATGCCACGCCCTGGAACTTGTCACCACCGGAGCGCGCGAACCGCTCGCACAGCGAACGCTGGTTCTGTGACAGCACGTTGACGCTGAAGGACGTACGGCTCCTGATGACGGGCCAGCTGGTCGAGGTGCGGCTGACGCACAGGATGATGCGCGGCGGGTCGAGGGAGAGCGACGAGAACGACTGGCAGGTGAATCCGGCGGGCCCGGTCGGCCCCATGGCGGTGACGACGGTGATGCCGGAACAGAAACGCCCCAGAACAGAGCGGAACGCGCTGGAGGTCAGGGGGTCCTGAACCGCTGCGGTGGTGCTCTCGCCCAACAAAGCCCTGTCCTTTCGGCCCGTACGGGCAGTCGGATACGGCAAGCTCTCCAGGCGCCACTTCGGCGATGGGTCTGCGAGTCTGCCTCATCCGATCAATCCCGACAACGCCCATCGTCTTTCTGACAAAGATCCTGCCATCATTGCGACATGATGAACGATTCAGACGCCTGTGACGGTCTTGACCAGCGCATCGCGGCAGCGATCCAGATCAACCCCCGGGCCGGCGTGGCAGAGGTGGGACGCATCCTCGGCGAGCACGAGCGCACCGTGGCACGACGCGTCCAGCGGCTCCTGGGCACGGGGGCCATCCGCTGCACGGCCGAATACGACCCCCTGCACAGCGGGCTCGGACACTCCGTGCACCTTCGACTGCGGACCGCAATGGGTTGTCCGGAAAATATCCCTCAAGGATTGGCAAAGCACCCTGATGTGCTTAACGTCGCCGCTGTGAGCGGAGGGGCCGGCCTCCTGTGGTGCCACCTGTTCGTGGAGGGACGGCCGCGTCTGCCGTCCCCGCTGAAGGGGGTACCCGGCCTCGCCGACGCCACGGTGCTCAGTGCACACATCACACTGCGCTCGTTCCGAACCGAGGCCGAGTGGCACGCCCCCGTCCTGACCGAGGAGGAGGAGAAGCGCTTGCGGGCAAGCCTGGTCCAGCCTTTGCCCGGACCCGCACGCCGATACGACCTCACGCCCACCGATCGGCGCGTTGCCGACGTCCTGACGCGGAACGCCCGGATCAGCCTCACCGACCTCGGCAAGGAACTCGGTTTCTCCACCGCCACGGCGGGGCGGCGGGTGGCCTCCCTCCTGGAGCGCCGGGTGCTGCGCCTGCGGACCGTCGCCGATCCGGCCGTCCTGGGCCTCCCCGTGAAGGCACGGGTACGACTGAAGATCCACCCGGCGGGCCTCGAAACCGTCGGCACCGCCCTGTCCCGATGTCCCGAGGTGTCCTTCTGCGCCGCGGCGACAGGGCGTCACAACATCCTGGCCGACGTGTGCGTCGAGGACGAGACCAGACTGTACGGCTTCGTCGTCGACACGCTCGGAGCGCTACCGCACATCCTCGACTGCGACACGGAGATCCTCACGCACGTCTCCGGACACGGCTCCGCCGCGACCGATGCGCCCTGACGAGCCGCGCCTTCCCCCAGCCAGCCGCGACCACGGGAGCCCTCTCTTGGCCATGCCGCCGAAATCCACGACGACCAAGCACATCTTCGTCACCGGGGGTGTCGCCTCCTCGCTCGGCAAGGGCCTCACCGCCTCCAGCCTGGGCATGCTGCTCAAGGCCCGTGGCCTGCGCGTCGTGATGCAGAAGCTGGATCCGTACCTGAACGTCGATCCGGGCACGATGAACCCCTTCCAGCACGGTGAGGTGTTCGTCACCGACGACGGTGCCGAGACCGACCTCGACATCGGACACTACGAGCGCTTCCTCGACCGTGACCTGGACGCCACCGCCAATGTCACGACGGGCCAGGTCTACTCGACCGTGATCGCCAAGGAGCGGCGCGGCGAGTACCTGGGTGACACCGTGCAGGTCATCCCGCACATCACGAACGAGATCAAGCACCGCGTCCGGAGGATGGCGACGGACGAGGTCGACGTCGTCATCACCGAGGTCGGAGGAACCGTCGGCGACATCGAGTCGCTGCCGTTCCTGGAGACCGTCCGACAGGTCCGCCACGAGGTCGGCCGGGACAACGTCCTCGTCGTGCACATCTCCCTGCTGCCGTACATCGGCCCCTCGGGCGAGCTGAAGACCAAACCCACCCAGCACTCCGTGGCCGCCCTGCGCAACATCGGCATCCAGCCGGACGCGATCGTGCTGCGCTGCGACCGCGAGGTCCCCACCGCCATCAAGCGCAAGATCTCGCTGATGTGCGACGTGGACGAGGCCGCCGTGGTCGCCTGCCCCGACGCCCGCTCGATCTACGACATCCCGAAGGTCGTGCACGCCGAGGGCCTGGACGCCTACGTCGTCCGCAAGTTGGACCTGCCGTTCCGCGACGTGGACTGGACGACCTGGGACGACCTGCTGGACCGCGTCCACAACCCCGACCACGAGATCGCCCTCGCGCTGGTCGGCAAGTACATCGACCTGCCCGACGCCTATCTGTCGGTCACCGAGGCGCTGCGCGCCGGCGGCTTCGCCAACAAGGCCCGCGTGAAGATCAAGTGGGTCACCTCCGACGACTGCGACACCCCGGACGGGGCCAAGGCACAGCTCGGCGACGTCGACGGCATCTGCATCCCCGGCGGCTTCGGCGACCGCGGTGTGCTCGGCAAGGTCGGCGCGATCAGGTTCGCCCGCGAGAACAAGATCCCGCTGCTCGGCCTCTGCCTCGGCCTGCAGTGCGTCGTGATCGAGGCCGCGCGCAACCTGGCCGACATCCCGGACGCCAACTCCACCGAGTTCGATCCGGCCACCGCCCACCCGGTCATATCCACCATGGCCGAGCAGACGGACATCGTCGCCGGCGAGGGCGACCTGGGCGGCACCATGCGCCTGGGCCTGTACCCGGCCAGGCTCGCCGAGGGCTCCATCGTGCGCGAGGTGTACGACGGGAAGGAGTACGTCGAGGAGCGCCACCGCCACCGCTACGAGGTCAACAACGCCTACCGCGCGGAGCTGGAGAAGACCGGCCTGGTGTTCTCCGGTCTCTCGCCCGAGGGCGACCTGGTCGAGTACGTCGAGTACCCGCGCGAGGTGCACCCGTACCTGGTCGCCACCCAGGCCCACCCGGAGCTGAAGTCCCGCCCGACCCGCCCGCACCCGCTGTTCGCGGGCCTGGTCAAGGCGGCCATCGACATCAAGACCGGTGCCGTCGAGGCCGGCGCCGCCGAGTAGGTCGTCGGTCGTTCACCGGACGGCGGTCCCGCGATTCCCGCGGGGCCGCCGTTCGGCGTTAGATTGTGTCGTACTGACGAAAAGGGGAGAGCGATGGACGAGCAGAGCCGCCTGGTGATCGCCGACACGGCCGAGGAGTGGGAGGTCCGGGCGAGCGGGACGCCGTTCCAGGGCAAGGTCACCGGCGTGCGCAGCGAGGAGGTCCGGATGCCGGACGGCAGCTGGGCCCGGCGCGACTACCAGACCCACCCCGGCTCCGTCTCGGTGCTCGCCCTGGACGACGAGCAGCGGGTGCTGGTCCTGCGCCAGTACCGCCACCCGGTCCGCCAGCGGCTCTGGGAGCTGCCGGCCGGCCTGCTCGACGTGCCCGGCGAGAACCCGTGGCACGCCGCGCAGCGCGAGCTGTACGAGGAGGCGTACCGCAAGGCCGACACCTGGCGGATCCTCGCCGACTACTACACCTCCCCGGGCGGCACCGACGAGGCGCTGCGGATGTTCCTGGCCACCGACCTGTCGACCGCCGACGGCGAGCGCTTCGCGGCCGAGGGCGAGGAGCAGGAGATCGAGGTCGCCTGGGTGCCGGTGCCCGAACTGATCAGGTTGATCCTCGCCGGGCGGCTGCACAACCCGACCCTGGTCACCGGGACCCTCGCCGTGCACGCCGCGCTGACCTCTCCGGAGGGCCTGGACGGGCTGCGCCCGGCGGACTCGCCGTGGCCCGCCAGGCCGTTCGAGAAGTGAGCGGACCGCCCGGGTTGATGCCTTGGGGTGATTCACCGGTTCGTACGACCGGATGTCACCTCGGCTGAGCCGGACGGTCGAACTACGCTTCGCAGACAGGGCGCCCCGTCCCGGGCCGCCTCCGTCGAGCACCGGACGCTGACCGCCGGCCGCTGGACGCGGGATGACCGTCGGGAGTGGCACGGGTGGCGAGGAAGACGGCGACGATGGACCCCGGCTCCGGCGCGCCCGCCGGGACCGTCCCGGGACTGGAGCGGCTGCCCGCCGGGCCCGCGCTGTTCACCGGGCGGCGCGCCGAACTGGCCGCGCTGCGGGCGGCCGCCGCCCGTCCGGTGAGCGGCCGCTGCCCGGTCCTGGTGCTGGCCGGGCGCCCCGGCTCCGGGCGGACGGCGCTCGCCGCCCGCTTCGCCCGCACCGTCGCCGCCGACCACCCGGACGGTGTGCTGTTCGCCCGGCTCTCCGCCCCGGACGGCGGGCGGGTGCCGCCGGGCCGGGCCGCCCGGCTGCTGCTCGAACAGCTCGACCCGCAGGCCGCCGTGCCGCTGCCCGGGGCGGTCGAGGACGGGCGGGACGAACCGGGCTGCGTGGCGCTGCGGGAGGCACTGGTCGGGCGGCGGGTGCTGCTGGTGCTGGACGACGTGCGGGACGCCGGGCAGGTGTGGCCGCTGCTCGCCGACGAGCCGGGCTGCCTGGTGCTGGCCACCACGGCCGGGCCGCTCACCGGGATCGAGGACATCGACCCGGTGATCCTCGGCGGGCTGGACCGGCAGGCCTCCGGCGAGCTGCTGGCCGACCTGGTCGGCGGCACCCGGATCTCCTGCGACCCGGTCGGCGGGGCCGACCTGGCCGAGGCGTGCGCCGCCGGCCCGGCCGCGCTGCGGCTGATGGCGGGGTGGCTGCGCGGCGACCCGAAGATCGCGGTCACCGACGCGGCGCGCGAGCTCAACCGGGTGGTGGGGGAGGAGAACTCGGCCGCGGCGGCTACGGCGCCGGAGGAGGAGACGCCGAGGAAGCGGCAGCAGAGGCCGGCGCGGAAGCAGCCTTCGGATCCGTCGCGGGAACCGTCGCCGGAACCGTCGCGGGATTCGGCGCGGGATTCGGTGCGGGATTCGGTGCGGAAGAAGGAGGGGGAGCAGGCGGCGGAGCCCGTGCCCGAGGCGGCCGGGGATCCGTCGACCTGGGTGAAGCCCGGTCCGGAGCCGGCCGAGCCGGTGCCCGTCCCCGACAACGACCCGCTGCTCGGTGCGTTCACGCTGGTCTACCGCACCCTGCCGCCCGCCCAGGCGCGGATGCTGCGCATGCTCACCCTGGCCCCCGCGCAGACCGCCGACCCGCGCACCGCCTCCGCCCTGGTCGGCTGCCCGGCGCCGGAAGCAGCCGCGACGCTGGCCGCGCTGGCCGAGCGGGAGCTGCTCGGCGAGGAGGCCGCCGCGGCCGACGGCACCCCGCGCTACCGGGTGCCCGGGCGGCTCTACCCGCGGCTGGTCCGGCTGCGCGAGCGGGAGGACCGGCCCGCCGAGACCGAACTGGCCCGGGCCCGGCTGCTGGAGCGGCTGGTCCGGCTCACCGAGTCGGCCCGCGCCCTGCTCGACCCGGCCGCGGGCCCCGCCCCCGAACCGCTGCCGGCCGCGCTGCGGCTGCGCTCGGCCGCGCACGCCCGGGGGTGGCTGCTCGGCGAGCGGGAGCTGCTGCTCGGCGCGGTGGCCGACGCGATCGGCCAGGGGGACCTGGACGGCTCGGCCGGTCGGCTGGTCACCGCGCTGCTGCGGACGCTGCCGCTGACCGGCGAGGCCGCGCCCGCCGACCTGTACCGGTTGCACGAGCTGGTGCTGACCGTCGCCGAGCGCCACGGCCGCCCGCGTCGGGCCTCGGCCGCACTGCTCAACCTGGGCGACCTCCAGGTCGGGGCGGGCCGATGGGAGCAGGCCGCCGCGCACTACCGGGCCGCCCTGGAGCACGCCCGTACGGCCGACGACGAACCGCTGTGCGCCCGGGCCCTGGAGGCCGCGGCCGGCTGTCACCGGGCACTGGGCGACTCGGTGCGGGCCGCCGACTGGTACGGGCGGGCGCTCGGCCTGCGGCAGTCGCTGGGGGACCACGCGGCGGAGGCCCGGCTGTTGGCCCGGGTGGCCGAGGCGCACACCGCGCAGCGCCGCTTCGACGAGGCCGACCGGGAGTACCGGGCCGCGCTGGCCGTGCTGCGCAGGCTGGGCGACGAGCGGGGCCGGGAGGCCGTCGGGGCGGCCCTCGCGGACCTGCGGGAACGCGTCGACGGCGGGTGGTGAGGGCGGTTTCGGGAGTATTGTCGAAGGTGCCCGGTTACGGCATCTTTGGCAGGTAAGTCGAAGCGGAAGCCTACGAACCTGCCAATGTGTTCGGCGAAATTATTCGATTTGGAAGGCTGACAGGCCGCCTGGGCTTCATTACACTCGAACTCAGTCGCGCAGCGATCCCCTGCCCCGGGCTGTCCCGGTGCTTCCCCACGTGCGCGTCGCCCACCGGTCTTCTCCGGTCGGGACCCCCATGGCAAGAGGACGTGTTTAGCCGTGAAGGTCGGCATCCCCCGCGAGGTCAAGAACCACGAGTACCGCGTGGCCATCACGCCCGCCGGCGTGCATGAGCTGGTCCGCAACGGACACGAGGTCTACATCGAGGACAACGCCGGTGTCGGCTCCTCGATCCCCAACGAGGAGTACGTGGCCGCCGGCGCCACCATCCTCCCCACCGCCGACGAGGTGTGGGCCACCGCCGACCTGCTGCTGAAGGTCAAGGAGCCCATCGCCTCCGAGTACCACCGGCTGCGCAAGGGTCAGACCCTCTTCACGTACCTGCACCTGGCGGCCGACCGGGCCGGCACCGACGCGCTGATCGCCTCGGGCACCACCGCCATCGCGTACGAGACCGTTCAGCTGTCGAACGGCGCGCTGCCGCTGCTCGCCCCGATGTCCGAGGTCGCGGGCCGCCTGGCCCCGCAGGTCGGCTCGTACCACCTGATGCGTCCGGCCGGCGGCCGCGGCACCCTGCCCGGCGGCGTGCCCGGCACCCACCCGGCCAAGGCCGTCGTCATCGGCGGTGGCGTCTCCGGCTGGCACGCGGCCACCATCGCCATCGGCATGGGCTACGAGGTCACCCTGCTGGACCGCGACATCAACAAGCTGCGCGAGGCCGACCGCATCTTCGGCACCAAGGTCAAGGCCATCGTGTCGAACGCCTTCGAGCTGGAGAAGGCCGTCCTGGAGGCCGACCTGGTCGTCGGTGCCGTCCTGATCCCGGGCGCCAAGGCCCCGAAGCTGGTCACCAACGAGCTGGTCTCCCGGATGAAGCCGGGCTCCGTGCTCGTCGACATCGCCATCGACCAGGGCGGCTGCTTCGAGGACTCGCACGCGACCACGCACGACGACCCGACCTTCAAGGTCCACAACTCGGTCTTCTACTGCGTGGCCAACATGCCGGGCGCCGTCCCGAACACCTCCACCTACGCGCTGACCAACGCCACCCTGCCGTACGTGCTGGAGCTGGCGAACCGCGGGTGGAAGGAGGCGCTGCGCCGCGACGCCGCGCTCGCCAAGGGCCTCAACGTGCACGAGGGTCAGATCACCTTCCCGGCCGTGGCCGAGGCCTTCGGCCTGGAGTCGGTCTCGCTGGAGAGCGTGCTCGCCTGAACTCCCTGACCGCACGGCGGTCGTTCGCCCCCGACCCGAGCTGATCGGGTCGGGGGCTTCGCCATGCCCGTGAACGACGGGTCGACCGGGCAGGTCGCTCTGTCGTCAATTTCGATCAGTCGTATCACCCGCCCGCAGAAACGTTAGGGTCAACGGCCCTCTCATCCCTTGACAGCAGCCCGCCTGATAGTCGACACATCGGGCCGACTACCGTGGATTGTGTTGCTGCGAACGCCTTGAACGGCCTAGAGTCGCAAACCGTCGGCATGCTGCCACGCTGACGAATCGACATAGAGTCCTGGATGCCCAAGGAGGTAAGACGACTTGTGAATGAGTCGACAATTGCTCCCGGGGGTGGTCAGCCAGGACTGGCGGCACACACCGCCGGCCAGCCGAGTGAGGAGCCCGGGGCCCGGCAGCCCTCCGTGGGCTCGGCCGAGGTCGGCTCGGTCGCACTCCGTACCTTCGAAGCACGCCAGAACACAGCACAGGTGACCACGGTGACCGATCACGACGCCGACTTGGCGGCCTACGGCCTGGCCTACGGCGAGTTCGCCTACGGCGCCTACGACGACCCGGACGCCGAGTACGAGCCGGACCCGGAGTACGCCGCCACGCTGGCCCCCGACGCCGCGCGCCAGCGCCGTGAGCGGGTCGGCCCGACCGGCCGGCCGCTTCCGTACTTCCCGATCCCCGCGCCGGTCGCCGAGCACGGCCCCGCCCAGATCATCGCCATGTGCAACCAGAAGGGCGGCGTCGGCAAGACCACGTCGACCATCAACCTGGGCGCCGCGCTGGCCGAGTACGGCCGCCGGGTGCTCCTCGTCGACTTCGACCCGCAGGGCGCGCTCTCCGTCGGCCTCGGCGTCAACCCGATGGAGCTCGACGTCACCGTCTACAACCTGCTCATGGAGCGGGGACTGACGGCCGATGAGGTGCTGCTCAAGACCGCCGTGCCGGGCATGGACCTGCTGCCCTCCAACATCGACCTCTCCGCCGCCGAGGTGCAGCTGGTCAGCGAGGTGGCCCGGGAGTCCGCGCTGGCACGCGCCCTGAAGCCGCTGCTGCCCGACTACGACTACGTCATCATCGACTGCCAGCCCTCACTGGGCCTGTTGACGGTCAATGCGCTGACGGCCGCTCACAGCGTGATCGTCCCGCTGGAGTGCGAGTTCTTCGCGCTGCGCGGTGTCGCGCTGCTGACCGAGACCATCGAGAAGGTGTGCGAGCGGCTCAACCCCGAGCTGCGCCTGGACGGCATCCTCGCGACCATGTACGACTCGCGCACCGTGCACAGCCGCGAGGTGCTGGCGCGGGTCGTCGAGGCGTTCGGCGACCACGTCTTCCACACCGTCATCGGGCGGACCGTGCGCTTCCCGGAGACCACCGTCGCCGGCGAGCCCATCACCACGTACGCGACCAACTCGGTCGGTGCCGCCGCCTATCGCCAGCTCGCCAGGGAGGTGCTCGACCGGTGCCGCCCCGCCGAGTGAGTCTCCCGGGTGCCGACGAGCTGTTCCGGACCACCGGGGGGATGGCGCTGTCGCCGTCCCTCGCGCCGCGTCCGGCCGCCGAGGCAGCCAGACCGGAGACCGCGCGGACCGTCAACGGCACGGACGGCGCCGAGGGTGCCGAGGCCGTCCAGGGGGCCCAGGGCGCCCAGGACGACCGGCAGGTGCCGCAGGAACAGCAGTCGGCCGCCGCGGTGCCGTCGCCCGCGCAGCCGCCCGCCCAGCGGTCCGCCGCCGGGGCCCAGGCCCCGCAGGGCGCCGCCCCGGCCGGGAAGACCGTGTCCGGCGGCCGAGGCGCCACCGCTCCGGCGGCCCGCACCCACCCGGGTGCCGCCGAGGAGCAGACGGGTGCCGCCGGGCGCGCCCGGCCGCGTGGCCGCGCGCCGCGCCGCCCCAGCGGGCGTGAGCGGCACGACGAGAAGATCACCGTGTACGTGTCCGCCGAGGAGCTCATGGACCTGGAGCACACCCGGCTGGTGCTGCGCGGCGAGCACGGCCTGGCCGTGGACCGCGGGCGGATCGTCCGGGAGGCCATCGCGGTCGTCCTGGCGGACCTGGAGCAGCGCGGCGAGGCCTCGATCCTGGTCCGGCGGCTGCGCGGCCGGTAGCGGCCGGCAGCGGGGGTGCCGGGGCCGTCGGCCGGGCGGCGTGTCGGTGGCCCCGTGGCGGGGCGGGCGGCGCGGCCGGGTGAAGATGGACCGTCATGCCGAGCACCGTCGAACCAGCCGCCAGCGCCGTGAACGCGACCGAGAACGAGTCGCGGGGCGGCTTCCGGGTACGGCTGGACAACTTCGAGGGCCCCTTCGACCTGCTGCTCAGCCTGATCGCCAAGCACAAGCTGGACGTCACCGAGGTGGCGCTGGCCACCGTGACGGACGAGTTCATGGCGCACATCCGGGCGATGGGCCCGGACTGGGACCTGGACGCGGCGACCGAGTTCCTGGTGGTGGCCGCCACCCTGCTCGACCTCAAGGCCGCCCGGCTGCTGCCCGTCGCCGAGGTCGAGGACGAGGAGGACCTGGCCCTGCTGGAGGCGCGTGACCTGCTGTTCGCGCGGTTGTTGCAGTACCGGGCGTACAAGCGGGCGGCGGCGCTGTTCGGCGAGCGCTGGGCGGCCGAGCTGCTGCGCAGGCCCCGGACCGTCGGGCTGGAGCCCCGGCACGCGGAGCTGCTGCCCGAGGTGGTGATCACCATCGGGCCGGAGCGGCTGGCCGAGCTGGCGGCCAAGGCGATGGAGCCCAGGCCGAAGCCGGTCGTGTACGTGGACCACATCCACACCCCGCCGGTCAGCGTGCGGGAGCAGGCCGGGCTGGTGGCCGGACTGCTGACCGACCTGGGCGAGGCCTCGTTCCAGCGGCTGGTCGCGGACGCGCCGGACACCCTGGTGGTGGTCGCCCGCTTCCTGGCGCTGCTGGAGCTGTACCGGGAGCGGGTGCTGGCCTTCGAGCAGCCGGAGGCGCTCGGCGAGCTGAGGGTGCGCTGGGTGGCCGAGGAGGGCCGGGGGCCGGTCGAGGTGACGGACGAGTTCGACCGGCCGCCGGGCGAGCCGGAGCGGCCCGGGCCGCCGGAGGAGCCCGGGCGGCCGGAGAAGGAGGACGAGCGGCGATGAGTGCCGGGAACGACGGCGGGCGGCCGGTGCGGCGCCCGCTCGGGCTGCCGGGGCGGCCTCGGGACGGGGAGTGGCTGGAGCCGGCCTTCGAGCTGCTGCCGGAGCAGGGGCCGGCCCCGGCTCCGGCCCAGGCGCCGGTGGCGGCCGAGGCACGGGTGGTGCACCAGAAGTCGGCCCCGCCGGCCGCCGACGCGCGGGAGCCCGGCGGGCCGGGCCTGCGGGCCGAGCTGGAGGCGGTCCTGATGGTCGTCGACGAGCCGGTCACCGAGGCGCGGCTGGCCGGGGTGCTGGAGCGGCCCCGGGCCGAGGTGGCCGCGGCACTGCACGAGCTGTCCGCCGAGTACGGCGCCCAGGGCCGGGGCTTCGACCTGCGGCTGGTGGCCGGCGGCTGGCGGTTCTACAGCCGGGACACCTGCTCCGAGGCCGTCGACCGCTTCCTGCTGGACGGCCAGCAGGCCCGGCTCACGCAGGCCGCGCTGGAGACCCTGGCGGTGGTCGCGTACCGGCAGCCGGTGTCCAGATCCCGGGTTTCCGCCGTCCGCGGTGTGAACTGTGACGGCGTGATGCGTACCCTGGTACAGCGAGGACTGGTGGAAGAGGCCGGATCCGAGCCCGAAACAGGTGCGATCCTGTATCGGACGACGAACTACTTCCTGGAACGGATGGGGCTCCGCGGCCTGGACGAGCTGCCGGAGCTCGCTCCCTTCCTGCCCGAGGTCGACGACGTGGAAGCGGAGTCCCTGGAGGGCACGATGATCGCGGAGGCGGTCGCCGCCGCTGCCGCGCAGGCCGCGGACGGCAGTGGCGAGGCCGACCGGGCAGCGCCCGATCGGTAGGGGGACGGTGAGGTCGGCCGAAACGACCGCACATCCCAGACGGTAACGACGTACGGACACTTTGATGCGTAGCAGTGGCAACGGCAGGAACGGCAGCGGCGGCAGCGGTCGCGGCGGACAGGGCGGGGGCCGGGGCG
>NZ_JAFLNG010000181.1 GCF_017427025.1 Streptomyces sp. FH025 | reverse complement strand
CGGTCCTCAGGAGCACCGTGCCGGACCCGCAGCACGCGATCTCCGTCCCGCTGTTCGACGGCTGGGAGGCGTCGACCACCCCCCAGCACTCGACGGTCTACCTCGGCAACGGCCGCTACACCTGCGCGGACGGCAACCAGTGCATCCGCGGCCAGTTCTCGATCGAGAAGGACACCATCCAGGGCGCCACGGCCAAGGCGGCCGCCGACACCGCGATGCCGGTCTACGCCGGGCAGATCTTCAGCGGGGTCACCTCGCACACCGACTCCGGCTCCGGCTCCATCACCGTCGCCGGAGTGTCCGGCTACGCCACCCGCTGGCACATCCGCACCTCGGACGGCACCCAGGGCTACGTCGTGCTGGCCGCCGTCCCGGCCAGGGGCGGCGGCTACGTCGTCTTCGAGGGCGGCGTGGACGACGACCCGGCCGCGCCGGACGCCTCAGTGCTGGATCAGATCCTCTGGGGCATCAAGCAGGACGGCTCCGCGGGCAGCAGCACCTGAGCGGTTAATCCCCGTAGCGCTCCCAGAGCTTGGGGAAGCGTTTCGCCATCACGTCCGGGTCGTCGAAGTCCAGTGCCGTGCCGGACGGCCGCGCCGGCTGCGGCCCGCCCACCTCCGGCAGCGGCAGGCCCGTCAGCCGCTCGTAGGCCTCGTCGGCGGCGTAGCCGAGGTCCTCGGCCTCGCCGTCCTCCTCCTCGTCGAACTCGGGCAGCAGGTCCGCCAGGTCGTCCGGTTCGGCCAGCCCGCCCTCGAAGACGTCCCGGCCCTGGCCGATCAGCCAGCAGCGGAAGTAGTCGAAGGAGTCGTCGGAGGCGCCGCCAAGCAGCAGGTAGGCCGCGCCCCACAGGTCGTGGCGGTAGGCGCGTTGGAAGCGGGCCTCGAACAGCCGGGCGAAGTCGATCACGTCGTCCGGGGTCAACCGGACCAGGTGTTCGACCAGTTGGTCGGCCTGCTCGTCGGGATCGCCGTCGGCGGCCTCCCGGGTCTCGTCGATGATCTGCCAGAAGTCGGTCTCGTCCATCACCGCTCAAGCATCCCCGTTCAGCCGCCTCCGCGCATGCGATGGCCGTACGAAACGCCAAGGAGCGGGAACGGCGGAACCCCGCGCCGTCCGGGGACGACGCGGGGTTCCGCGGGGACCGTGGACGGTCAGAGGCCGAGCTCGACCTCGAACTCGCCGGCCTCCAGGATCTCCTTGACCGCGACCAGGTAGCGGGCGGCGTCGGCGCCGTCCACCAGGCGGTGGTCGTAGGAGAGCGACAGGTAGACCATGTCGCGGATGCCGATGGCGGTGCCGCCGTCGGCCTCGATGACCACCGGGCGCTTGACGGTGGCGCCGATGCCCAGGATGGCGACCTGGTTCGGCGGCACGATCACGGTGTCGAACAGCGCACCGCGCGAGCCGGTGTTGCTGATGGTGAAGGTGGCGCCGGACAGCTCGTCCGGGGTGATCTTGCTGTCGCGGACCTTGGCGGCCAGCTCGGCGGTCTTCTTCGAGATGCCGGCGATGTTGAGGTCGCCCGCACCCTTGATGACCGGGGTCATCAGACCCTTCTCGGAGTCCACCGCGATACCGATGTTCTCGGTGTCGAAGTAGGTGATGGTGCCCTCGGCCTCGTTGATCCGGGCGTTGATGACCGCGTGGGCCTTCAGCGCCTGGGCGGCGGCCTTCACGAAGAACGGCATCGGGGACAGCTTGACGCCCTCGCGGGCGAGGAAGCCGTCCTTGGCCTTGCCGCGCAGCGACATGATCTTGGTGACGTCCACCTCGACCACGCTGGTCAGCTGGGCCTGCTCGTGCAGGGCCTTCAGCATGTTGTCGCCGATGACCTTGCGCATGCGGGTCATCTTGACCGTCTGGCCGCGCAGGGCGGACGGCGCGGCGGCGGCCTTCGGCGCGGCGGCCGGAGCGGCAGCGGCGACCGGGGCCGGGGCGGCCTTGGCGGCCTCCGCGGCGGCGATGACGTCCTGCTTGCGGATGCGGCCGCCGACGCCGGTGCCGGCGACGGAGGACAGCGCGACGCCGTGCTCGGCGGCGAGCTTGCGCACCAGCGGGGTGACGTAGGCGTCACCGCTGTCGGCCACCGGAGCGGCCGGGGCCACCGGAGCCGGGGCGGCAACCGGAGCGGCCGGAGCGGCGACCGGGGCCGGAGCCGGGGCAGCCGGGGCGACCGGAGCCGGGGCGGCAACCGGAGCGGCCGGAGCGGCGACCGGAGCCGGAGCGGCAACCGGAGCAGCCGGAGCGGCGACCGGGGCGGCGGCCGGAGCGGCCTCCGCGACGGGGGCCGGGGCGGCGACCGGGGCGCCGGAGCCGTCGTCGATGACGGCCAGCTCGGCGCCGACCTCGACGGTCTCGTCCTCGGCGACCTTGATCGAGGCCAGGATGCCGGAGGCCGGGGCCGG
Organism: Streptomyces sp. FH025; assembly: GCF_017427025.1. Taxonomy (GTDB): domain Bacteria; phylum Actinomycetota; class Actinomycetes; order Streptomycetales; family Streptomycetaceae; genus Kitasatospora. The sequence continues at coordinate 9,571 of NZ_JAFLNG010000181.1, read as the reverse complement.
GATCTCGGTGTCGACCTTGTCGGTCGACACCTCGAGCAGCGGCTCGTCGACCTCGACACGCTCACCCTCGGCCTTCAGCCAGCGGGTGACGGTGCCCTCGGAAACGCTCTCGCCCAGCGCGGGCAGTGTTACTGAGACCGCCATGGTTTCAGCGACTCCTATCAAGTCTTGCGTACGGGAAGTACAGGAAACGGGGGGTGGTGGGCGCGATCAGTCGTGCGCGTGCAGCGGCTTGCCGGCCAGCGCCAGGTGCGCCTCGCCCAGGGCCTCGGACTGGGTCGGGTGCGCGTGGATGAGCTGCGCGACCTCGGCCGGCAGGGCCTCCCAGTTGTAGATCAGCTGGGCTTCGCCGACCTGCTCGCCCATGCGGGCGCCGACCATGTGGACGCCGACCACGGCGCCGTCCTTGACCTGGACGAGCTTGATCTCGCCGGCGGTCTTCAGGATCTTGCTCTTGCCGTTGCCGGCCAGGTTGTACTTCAGGGTGACGACCTTCTCCTTGCCGTACAGCTCGACGGCCTTGGCCTCGGAGATGCCGACGGAGGCGACCTCGGGGTTGGAGTAGGTCACGCGCGGAACGCCGTCGTAGTCGATCGGCACCGGCTTGAGGCCGGCCAGGCGCTCGGCGACCAGGATGCCCTCGGCGAAGCCGACGTGGGCGAGCTGCAGGGTCGGGGCGAGGTCGCCGACGGCCGAGATGGTGGGCACGTTGGTGCGCATGTACTCGTCGACCAGGACGTAGCCGCGGTCCATCGCGACGCCGTTCTCCTCGTAGCCGAGGCCGGCCGAGACCGGGCCGCGGCCGATGGCGACGAGCAGCAGGTCGGCGTCGATCTGCTTGCCGTTCTCGGTGGAGACGCGGACACCGGTCTCGGTGTACTCGACGCCCGAGAAGCGGGCCTTCAGCTCGAACTTGATGCCGCGCTTGCGGAAGGCGCGCTCCAGCAGCTTGGAGGAGTTCTCGTCCTCCAGCGGGACGAGGTGCGGCAGCGCCTCGACGATGGTGACCTCGACGCCGAAGGACTTCCAGACCGAGGCGAACTCGACGCCGATGACGCCGCCACCGAGGATGACGGCCGACTTCGGGATGCGGTCGAGCTTGAGGGCGTGGTCCGAGGAGATCACGCGGTTGCCGTCGATCTCCAGGCCCGGGATCGAGCGCGGCACCGAACCGGTGGCCAGGACGATGTGCCGGCCTTCGATGCGCTGGCCGTTGACATCCACCGAGGTCTGCGAGGAGAGCTTGCCCTCGCCCTGGATGAAGGTGACCTTGCGGGACGCCACCAGGCCCTGAAGGCCCTTGTACAGGCCGGCGATGACGTCGTCCTTGTACTTGTGGACGCCGTTGATGTCGATGCCCTGGAAGGTGGCCAGAACGCCGAACTCGGCGGCCTCCTTCGTCTCGTCGGCGATCTCGGCGGCGTGCAGCAGCGCCTTGGTCGGGATGCAGCCGCGGTGCAGGCAGGTGCCGCCCAGCTCACCCTTCTCGACCAGGGCAACGCTCAGACCCAGCTGAGCGGCGCGGAGCGCCGCGGCGTAACCGCCGCTTCCGCCTCCGAGAATGACTACGTCGAAAACGGTGCTGGCGTCGTTCGCCACGTCACGTCCTCCATGCATGGGGTGGGTCGCCGGGCCGGTCGCGGTCCGGTGGGTCGGAAGCCTTTGTGAGGCGCCCAGTCGTGCCGGAAATACATCTTCGCACTTGTTCACGGTGCCTGATGTCCGGGTCCGCCCCAGGGGTGTCCCACGGAGTGGTCACCGGGGCGGGAACACCCCCGACGGAAGGGCATCATCGCAGCTCAGCAGGGTATTGACAGCCGCCGGACGGGCGTCTTCCGCGCCACTCGGGGCCGCCTCTTCCGCACTGCGGAACAAAGTTTCGCCCGTGGCGAACAGAGGTACGCCGGAGCGTCCCGGCGTACTCGCGGGTAACCCGGGTGGGAACGCCGACGGGGGCCCGGCGCACGCGCGCCGGGCCCCCGTCGGAGGGTGCGGTGGATCAGGCCTTGCCGTCGGCAGCCGTCCGCTCGGCGAACCGGACCAGGGTGCGCACCGCGCTCGCGGTGCCGCCCTTCGGCGTGTAGCCGTACGGCGCGCTCTCGTGGAAGGCCGGGCCGGCGATGTCCAGGTGCGCCCAGTCGATGCCCTCGGCCACGAACTCCTTCAGGAACAGACCGGCCACCAGGCCGCCGCCCATCCGGTCGCCCATGTTCGCCAGGTCGGCGATGGTCGACTCGGTCATGCCCTTGCGCAGCTCGGCCGGCAGCGGCATCGGCCAGGACTGCTCGCCGACCTCGCCCGCGAGGGCGTGCAGCTGGTCGCGCAGCTCGTCGTCGTTGGCCATCACGCCGAAGGTGCGGTTGCCCAGGGCCAGCACCATGGCGCCGGTCAGCGTCGCCACGTCGACGATGACGTCCGGGTTCTCCTCGCCGGCCCGCACGATCGCGTCGGCCAGCACCAGGCGGCCCTCGGCGTCGGTGTTCAGGACCTCGACGGTCTTGCCGCCGTACATGCGCAGCACGTCACCCGGGCGGGTGGCGGAGCCGGACGGCATGTTCTCGGCCAGCGCCAGCCAGGCGGTCACGTTGACGGCCAGGCCCAGGCGCTTGGCGGCGACCACGGCGGCGAACACGGCGGCGGCGCCGGCCATGTCGCACTTCATGGTCTCGTTGTGGCCGGCCGGCTTCAGCGAGATGCCGCCCGAGTCGTAGGTGATGCCCTTGCCGACGAACGCCAGCGTGGCCTTCGCCTTCGGGTGGGTGTAGGCCACCTTCACCAGCCGCGGCGGGTTGACCGAGCCGCCGCCGACGCCCAGCAGGCCGCCGAAGCCGCCCTTGGTCAGCGCCTTCTCGTCCAGCACCTCGACCTTGAGGCCGTGCTCCTTGCCGGCGGCCTGGGCGATCGCCGCGAAGCTCTTCGGGTTCAGGTCGTTCGGCGCGGTGTTGACCAGGTCGCGGGCGCGGTTCATCTCCTCGCCGATCGCGGTGGCCCGCTCCACGGCGGCCTTGGCGTCCTTGCTGCCCTTGCGGGGGGCAAGCACGACCAGCTCGCCGACCGGCTCCTTGCCGTTGCCGTTGCCCTTGTACGTGCCGAAGGCGTAGGAGCCGAGCAGGCCGCCGAGCGCGACCGCCTCGACCTCCTCCGCGGACTCGGCCGGCAGGGCCAGCGCGGCCTTCTTGACACCGGCCAGGGAGCGGGCGGCGACACCGGCGGCGCGGCGCAGGGTCTCCGGCTCGTAGCCCTCCTCGGCGGCGTCGCCGAGGCCGACCGCGAGCACGAGCGCGGCCTTCAGGCCGGCGGGGGAGGGCACCTTGACGGTCTCGCCCTCGGCGCCGGTCGCGCCCAGGGTGCTGAGGACCTCGGTCAGCTTGCCCTCGAACGCCTCGTTCACGGCCTCGGTACCGGGGGCCAGCACAATGCCCTTCGGGCCCTTCGCGACACCGACCACCAGGGCGTCCGCGCGCAGCGAGGCGGCGGAGGAGGTGCTCACAGACAATGCAGTCACGTAATGCGTCCTGTTCTTTCGCGGTCCACGACCGGTCACGGCGAGGCTGCCGCACCGGCGCAGCCCGCCGTCGCAGGCCGTCCGCCGGCGGGTCTGCGGGGTCCGGGCCCCCTGGCGCGCGCGTCCGCCGGTAGCGGCCGCGCACACCAGAGGCCCCGGCTCCTCGGTACGCGCCGGGCGGGCAGGACCTGCGACGGTGCAGGGCTGCGGTGCTTCACGCATGGTAGTCCGCATGGTGGGATCACGCGCCGCCCGGTGTCAGCCGAGCAACGCCAGGGCGAACAGCGTGCCGGTGGCGGCGGTCTCCGCCATCGCGCCGAGCACGTCCCCGGTGATTCCGCCGAACCGTCGGACACACCGCCCCAGCAGCACTCGGGCGCACCCGACGCCGATGGCAACAGCCAGCGGTAGACGGAGAGTTGTCCATCCGTCGAACATTCCGGGCGCGGCCACGGCCAGCGCCGACAGGGCCGTTGCGGCCCCGGCCCCGGCGGGTGTCACGGTGCTCGCCACCATCGCCCCGAGTCCGCCGGGCCGGGCGGCCGGCACCGACCTCAGACATCCCCAGGCGAGCGCGCACCGGGCGGCCACCGCCGCCGCGAGCACCGCGAGCGCGCCGCGCGGCACCGAGTGGCCGAACTGCCCGGCCAGTGCGGCGATCTGGGCCAGCAGCACGAGGACCAGGGTCAGTACGCCGAACGGACCGATGTCGGACTGCTTCATGATGCGCAGCGCGTCCTCGGCCGGCTTGCCGCTGCCCAGCCCGTCGGCGACGTCCGCCAGGCCGTCCAGGTGCAGTCCCCGGGTCAGCGCGGCGAGCACCCCGACCGCCGTCACCGCGCCGAGCAGCCCGCCGGCCCGCCAGGCCACCAGCGCCCCGGCCCCGGCCGCGGCCGCCCCCAGTACCAGCCCGACCACCGGGGCCGCCGCCATCGCCCGGGCCCCGGCGGGCCGGTCCCACCGCTCCACCCGCACCCGCAGCACCGACAGCGTCCCGAAGGCGAACCGCAGCCCCTCGCCCCAACTCGCCCGCTCACCGCCGGACATGAACACGTTCCTCTCAACGCAAGAACGCCCCTGGCCAGGGGCGTTCTTCGGGTGGTCGTCAGACGTACGGGTCGCCTACAGCCTCCGCAGCAGGTCCGCCGCGGACGGCAGCTTCGGCTGCTCCTTCGGCGCCGAGGGCACGAACGGCCTCGGAGCCTCGTCGGCGAGCGCGTCGCCCGCCGCCTGGAGCAGCGGCAGCGCCAGCACCGCGCCGACGCCCTCGCCCATGGTGATGCCCTGGTCCTGCAACGGCGTCAGGGTCAGCCGGTCGTACGCCTTCGCCTGGGCCGGCTCGCCGCTGGACTGCCCGGCCCGCCACCACTCCGGAGCCCGGAAGGCGATCCGCTGCGCGACCAGCGCGCAGGCCGCCGAGACCACGCCGTCCAGCACCACCGGCAGCCGCCGGACGGCGGCCTGCAGCAGGAAGCCGGTGATCGCGGCGAAGTCGGCCCCGCCGGTGGCGCCGAGCAGCGCCAGCTGGTCGCCGAGCACCGGACGGGCCCGCCGCAGGGAGTCCCGGATGGTGGCGCACTTGACCATCCACACCCGGTCGTCGATGCCCGAGCCGCGCCCGCAGACCGCGGCCGCGTCCGTCCCGCACAGCGCGCCGACCAGGACGGCGGCCACCGTGGTGGCGCCGACCCCGAGGTCTCCGAGCAGCACCAGGTCGGTGCCGGAGTCGGCCTCCTCGTCGGCGACGGCCATGCCGGCCCGGAAGGCCCGTACGGTCTCCTGCGGGCTGAGCGCGTCCTCGACGTCGATCCGGCCGGAGCCGCGCCGGATGCGGTGGGCGACCACCTCGTCCGGGAAGTTCGCGGGGTCGGTGTCCACCGCGACGTCGACCACCCGCACCTCGGCGCCGTAGCGCGCGGCCAGCCGGGCCACCGGGGCGGAGCCGTCGAGCACGGCCCGCACCCGGGCCGCGGTGCCGCCCTGGGCGGGCAGCCGGGAGACCCCGAGCGCGGCCACGCCGTGGTCGGCGGCGAACAGCAGCACCTTGGGGGCCGACACCGGCCGCACCGGGGAGCGCCCCTGTACGGACGACAGCCAGCTGCCCAGCTCCTCCAGCCTGCCGAGCCCGCCGCGCGGCCGGCCGGCCTCCTGCCAGCGCTCTTCGGCGGCCCGCCGGGCGCTGTCGTCGGGGCGCTCGACGAGCGAGGAGAACGTATCGAGATCCACGGTCGTGTCCATCGGTCGGAAGGCTACACGCCGCAGGTGTGCGGACTGGGCTTGACCGTCAGAACCTGCCCCGCCACCACCAGCAGCACCCGCTCCGAGGCGTCCGCCACGGCCATGTTGAGCCGGCCCAGGGTGTCGCGGAAGCGCCGCCCGGCGGGGGTGGCCGGGACGACGCCCATGCCGACCTCGTTGCTCACCGCGACGACGGTCCGCGGGGTGGCCGCCCAGGCCGCGGCCAGGGCCTCGCAGCGGCGCCGCACCGCCGCCTCGCCGCCGTTCGCCCAGGTCGTGTCGGACCAGGCGTCGCACTCGTCCATGACGGCGGTCAGCCACAGCGCCAGGCAGTCGATCAGCACCGGCGCCGGGTCGGCGGTGTCGGCCAGGACGGCCTCCAGGTCGCAGGTCTCGGCGGTGCGCCAGCTCTCCGGCCGCCGCTCCCGGTGCAGCGCGATCCGCTGGGCCCACTCGGCGTCGCCGTCCCGGGTGCCGCCGGTGGCCACGTACAGGACGTCGGGTCGGTCGGCGAGCAGCTGCTCGGCGCGGGTGGACTTGCCGGAGCGCGCACCGCCGAGCAGCAGCGTGCGGGGGAGCGGGGGGTGGGTCGCCATGCCGACCATCCTGCCCGACCAGGCATACGGAAGATCGGGCCGGGCAGGCTATGGTGCGCACCACATAGGCAGCAGCGGGAAGCGGGAGGAACCGGGCATGGTCTGGACGTGGCGGTACGAGAAGGCGGACGGCAGCGCGGTGACGCCCAGCGGGAGCCAGGAGGAGTTCGCCGGTCAGGGGGACGCCGAGACCTGGATCGGGGAGACCTGGAAGCAGCTCGCCGACGACGGCGTGGACACCGCGGTCCTGCTGGACGACGGCAAGGTGATCTACTCGATGAGCCTGCACGAGGCCTGAGTCCCGGCACCCGGATCGGGGCCGCTACTTCGCCCCGATCACGTGCAGCAGCGCCGCGACCTGCCGGTACGGGTCGGTGCGGCCGGCCCGGTCCTCCGCCTCCAGCAGCTGGGCCAGCTGCCGCCCGTCCACCGGCGGGGTCGCGTCGTCGGGCGCGTTGTCGGTGAAGACCCGTACGCCGTACCAGTGCCGCAGCGGCACCGACACCTCGGAGAGGGTGACGGACAGGTCGGCGAGCCGGTCGGCGCGGGCGGCCAGGCCGAGCCGGTTGTAGTACCGGTCGCTCTCGAAGGCGTGCAGGGCGGCCCGCCAGTCCCCGGCGGCGGCGGGCCGCAGCGCGAGCGCGTCGCGGTTGCGGACCAGCAGGGAGAGCAGCCCGCCGGGCGCCAGCAGCCGGGCCAGCGAGGCGATCATCGGGTCCGGGTCGGGCAGGTACATCAGGACGCCGTGGCAGAGCACCACGTCGAAGCTGCGCGGGCCGAACCAGCGCCCGCACTGGTGGCCGTCACCGCTGAGCAGTTGCAGTCGGCCGCGCACCTCGGGCGGCTCCTCGGCCAGTGCCCCCTGGGCGACGCCGAGCGAGACCGGGTCGGAGTCGATCCCGGTGACGTAGTGGCCGGCCCGGGCCAGCCGCAGCGCCTGGGTGCCCTGGCCGCAGCCGATGTCGAGGACGCGCTGCGCGGTGCGGCCGGCCAGCTGCTCGGCGAGCTGCCGGGAGACCAGCTCCTGCCGGACGAAGTTGCGCAGTCCGCCGAGCCGGTCCAGCCAGGCACCGGTGCCGCCGGCGAAGGAGCCGCTGCGCGAGGGCAGCCGGCCTATCCGGTCGTGGCCGCCGTCCCCCTGCCCAGGGAGCGCGTAGAGGCCGGGCCCCTCCCAGGACGGTGGGGCCCAGCCGGAGTCCACCGGTTCGGCGGTCAGGGCTTCTCCCCACGCCGCACCTGCGGCTTGGGCAGGCGCAGCCGGCGCATCTGGAGGGTGCGCATGATGCCGTACGCGACCGCGCCCCGGGTGTTCTGGCCGGCGAACCGCTCGGCCAGCTGCTTGCGCAGGCCGAAGCCGAGGCGGGCGAAGTCCAGGATCACGAACACGAAGAAGAGCAGGAACAGCAGCGTGGACAGCAGCTGCAGGGTGGGCACCTTGACGATGCTCATCACCAGGATGACCACGGCGGCCGGCAGGAAGAACTCGGCCAGCGACCAGCGGGCGTCCACGTAGTCGCGGGCGAACTTGCGCACCGGGCCCTTGTCACGGGCCGGCAGGTGGCGCTCGTCGCCGTCGATCAGCGCCTGGCGCTGCTTCTCGCGCTCGACCCGCATCCGGTCGCGCGCCTGGCGGGAGGCCTCCTTGCGGTCCTTGGGAACCGTCACCCGGGTGCGTCGGTTGGCCTCGGCCTCACTGCGCTTGGGGGTCGGGCGGCCCTTCTTGGCCTCCGGGTGGCGGGTCGTCTCGTCCTGCTTCTCCAGCACGGTGGCGGAGGCGGCGGCATCATCTGAACGGCGTCGGAACACACCACCAGCGTACGGGGTACAACGCGGCGACCACGGGTCCCCTCGGACGCAAACGCATATCGATCCGTGCGGCGCCACCCGGAACCGGGGTTCCCCGGCCCTTCCCGTAGGGGATCAATCGGATGGACCATGGGGAGGATGAGAGGCGGATCCACCCGGGGGAGGAGGAAACGCCCCTGCTCGCTGTAGCAGTCTTGTAGCAGGCAGGTGCACTGCGGCGAAGGGCTCGCTGCACATACACTCGTCGTGTCTGGTAACGAGATAGAGACCGCAGGCCGGAGAAGGGGGCACCCGAGGCCCATGAGCGACGGAATCATGAAGCGTATGGGGCTGATCTTCCGCTCCAAGGCGAACAAGGCCTTGGACCGGGCGGAGGATCCGCGTGAGACGCTCGACTACTCCTACCAGAAGCAGCTCGAACTGCTGCAGAAGGTACGGCGTGGCGTCGCGGACGTCGCGACCTCGCGCAAGCGCCTGGAACTCCAGCTGACCCAGCTCCAGCAGCAGTCCGCGAAGTACGAGGACCAGGGCCGCAAGGCGCTGTCCCTCGGCCGCGAGGACCTCGCGCGCGAGGCGCTGACCCGCAAGGCCAACATGCAGTCCCAGATCAACGACCTGGAGACGCAGTACCAGGCCCTGCAGGCCGAGGAGGAGAAGCTCACGCTCGCCTCCCAGCGGCTCCAGGCCAAGGTGGACGCCTTCCGCACCAAGAAGGAGACCATCAAGGCCACCTACACCGCGGCCCAGGCGCAGACCCGCATCGCGGAGTCCTTCTCCGGCATCTCGGAGGAGATGGGCGACGTCGGCCTGGCCATCCAGCGGGCCGAGGACAAGACCGCGCAGATGCAGGCCCGGGCGGGCGCGATCGACGAGCTGCTGGCCTCCGGCGCGCTCGACGACGCCAGCGGCCTCGGCCGCAAGGACGACATCGAGGCCGAGCTGGAGCGGGTGGCCGGCGGCTCCGACGTCGAGCTGGAGCTCGCCCGGATGAAGGCCGAGCTGTCCGGCGGTCCTTCCGCCGGCCCGGCGGCGATCGAGCAGGGCCAGCCGCAGCAGCAGCCCCAGCAGCAGCCGCAGGACACCCCGCGCATCAACTACAACAAGTGATCTGAGCTCGACCCCACGAACCAGGGAGACGCACGGCATGATCATGAGGGTCATGGGTGAGGGGCAGTTCGAGGTGGGCGAGGACCACCTGAACCTGCTGAACCAGCTCGACGACGAGCTGCTCACCGCAGTGGAGTCGGGCGACGAGGAGAACTTCCGCCGGGCCTACGGCAAGCTGCTGGACGCGGTGAAGCAGTACGGCACCCGGCTGCCCGACGACGCGTTGGAGCCGTCCGACCTGATCCTGCCGAACTCCGAGGCGACGATCAGCGAGGTCCGTGCCCTGCTGCTGTCCGAGGGCGAGGGCGTGATCCCGGGG
>NZ_JAFLNG010000180.1 GCF_017427025.1 Streptomyces sp. FH025 | reverse complement strand
GGACTCCGGGCCGTTGACGGCCGCGATCGCGACACCGTCCACCAGAGCGGACAGCACCTCCGCCTCCGACGCGTTCACCGCCGCCATCGCACCACCACCAGGCAGCGCCTGCATCAGCCGAGCCCGCGCCGCCACCAGACGACAGGCATCCGGCAGCGACAGCACCCCGGCCACATAAGCGGCCGCGACCTCACCCACCGAGTGACCCACCACCGCGTCCGGCACCACACCGGAAGCGGCCAGGACCGCCGCGACAGCCACCTCGAAGGCGAACAGGCCCGCCTGCGCGTACAACGTCTGGTCGGCCAGCGCCTCGTCGACACCCTCGACGCCGAGGACGACGTCCCGCACCGAGATCCCGAGCTCCAACTCCAGCAGCCCGCAAACCCGGTCGAAGACCTCCGCGAACACCTCGCTGCCCTCGTACAGACCCCGGCCCATCCCGGCCCACTGCGAACCCTGACCCGCGAAGACCAGACCCACCCGGGCACCCGCACGGGCCACGCCCGACACCACAGAACCGGAGGAAACCCCGGCAGCCAGACTCGTCACACCATCGAGCAGTTCGGCCCGCTCGGTACCGACCACCACGGCCCGGTGCTCGAACACCGAACGCGTCGCGGCCAGCGACCACGCCACATCCGCCGGCTCCAGCCCCGGCCGCCGCGAGACCCACTCCCGCAGCCGACCCGCCTGAGCCGCCAGCCCCTCGGCCGTCTTGCCCGACACCACCCACGCACCGGCACCCGGCAGCACCGGCTCAACCGTCGTCGACTCCGCCTCGACGGCCTCGGCCGCCGGCGCCTCCTCCACGATGACGTGCGCGTTGGTCCCGCTGATCCCGAACGCCGACACACCCGCACGGCGCGGACGCTCCCCCGCCGGCCACGGCACCGGCTCGGCCAGCAGCCGCACCTCACCCGCCGACCAGTCCACGTGCGGCGACGGCTCGTCCACGTGCAGCGTCCGCGGCAGTTCCTCGTGCCGCAGCGCCAGCACCATCTTGATCACACCGGCCATGCCGGCGGCGGCCTGGGTGTGCCCGATGTTGGACTTCACCGACCCCAGCCACAGCGGCTCGTTCCCCGCGCGCTCCTGGCCGTACGTCGCCAGCAGGGCCTGCGCCTCGATCGGGTCACCCAGCGGGGTACCGGTGCCGTGCGCCTCCACCACGTCCACGTCAGCGGCCGTCAGTCGCGCGTTGGCCAGCGCCGCACGGATCACCCGCTGCTGCGACGGACCGTTCGGCGCCGTCAGACCGTTGGACGCACCGTCCTGGTTGATCGCCGAGCCCCGCACCACCGCGAGCACCCGGTGCCCGTTGCGACGGGCGTCGGACAGCCGCTCCAGCAGGACCATGCCGGCGCCCTCGCCCATGCCCATGCCGTCGGCCGCGGCCGAGAAGGCCTTCGAGCGCCCGTCCGCCGCCAGTCCGCGCTGACGGGCGAAGCCCACCATCTCCCACGGCGTGGCCATGACCGCGACACCGCCGACCAGCGCCAGCGAGCAGTCCCCGGACCGCACGGCCTGGGCAGCCGTGTGCAGCGCCACCAGCGAGGAGGAGCACGCGGTGTCGACCGTCACCGCCGGGCCCTCCAGGCCCAGCACGTACGACACCCGGCCGGAGATGATGCTCGTGGCGTTCCCGGTCACCAGGTGGCCCTCCACCTGCCCCGCGCCGTCCTGGCCGCCGAGCTGCATGCTGGCCAGCGCGTAGTTCGACGAGTACCCGCCGATGAACACGCCGGTGCGCGAACCGCCCAGCGACGTCGGGTCGACACCGGCGGACTCCAGCGCCTCCCAGGACAGTTCGAGCATCAGGCGCTGCTGCGGGTCCATCGCCAGCGCCTCGCGCGGGCTGATCCCGAAGAAGCCCGCGTCGAACCGGCTCGCCTGGTGCAGGAAGCCGCCCTCGCGTGCGTAGGTCGTCCCGGCGTGCGAGGGGTCGGGGTCGAACAGGGCGTCCGCGTCCCAGCCCCGGTCCTGCGGGAAGCCGGAGATGCCCTCCCCGCCCGCAGCCAGCAGCTCCCAGAGTTCCTCGGGGGTGTTCAGCCCGCCGGGGAAGCGGCAGCTCATCGCGACGATGGCGACCGGCTCGTCGTCGGAGGCCACGGCGGTCGGCACGACCTGCGCCGACGCGCTGTCGGCCAGGGCGCCGAGCAGCTCCGTCCGCAGGTGCTCGGCCAGCACCACCGGGGTGGGGTAGTCGAACATCAGGGTCGCCGGCAGGCGCAGCCCGGTCGCCGCCGCGATCCGGTTCCGCAGCTCGACCGAGGTCAGCGAGTCGAAGCCCAACTCACTGAACGCACGGCCGGCTTCGACCTCGTCGGAGCTCGCGTAGCCGAGGACGGCGGCGGCCTCCTCGCGGATCGTGTCCACCAGGATCCGCTCCTGTTCGACCCGCGACAGGCCGGTCAGGCGTCCGGCCAGCTCGCCCTCGGCCTGGCGCCCGCCGCCGGCCTCGGTCCGCTGCGCCGCCTTCAGCCGCAGGGCGTCCGGCAGGTCGCGCAGGAACGGGACGTCCAGGATCTGCGCCTGGCCGGGAGCGGCCGCGAAGGCGGGCCAGTCGAGGTCCATGACGGTCAGGACGGTGTCCGGGCCGGCCACCGCCTCGCCCAGGGCCTTGACCGCCGTCGCGGGGTCCATCAGGACCTCCCAGCGGTTGCGGCGCAGCCGCTGACGGGCCGCCTCGCTGCCCCCGGACACGCCCTCGCCGGCCCAGGGGCCCCAGGCCACCGAGAGGGCGGGAAGGCCGCGGGAGCGCCGGTTCTCCGCCAGGGCGTCCAGGAAGGCGTTGGCGGCCGAGTAGTTGGCCTGGCCGGCGCCGCCGAAGGTGGCCGCGGCCGAGGAGAACAGCACGAAGGCGTCGAGGTCGAGGTCCGCGGTGAGCTCGTCGAGGTGGACGGCACCGGCGGCCTTGGGCGCGAGGGCGCTCGCCAGCCGGTCGTCGTCGAGGCCGTCGAGCACACCGTCGTCGAGCACACCGGCGGTGTGCAGGACGGTCGTGAGCGACGGGCCGCCCGCACCGATGTGGTCGAGGAGTCCGGCGAGGTCGGTGCGGCTGGCGCTGTCGCAGCGGCTGACCTCGACGTCGGTTCCGGCCGCCGCCAGGTCAGCGGCCTGCGCCACGGCGCCCGGGGCGGTGACGCCGGAGCGGCTGGCGAGGACGAGCCGGTCGGCCCGGCCGGCCAGCCAGCGGGCCACGTGCCCGCCCACGGCGCCGGTCCCGCCGGTGATCAGCACGGTGCCGCGCGGCGTCCAGTCCCGGCCCGCCTTGGGCTGCGGGGCGCGGGTCAGGCGACGGCCCAGGATGCCGGCGGGCCGGATCGCCACCTCGTCCTCGCCGCAGCCGGCGAGGACCGTGCAGAGCCGGCTCGCGGCCCGGTCGTCGAGGACGGCGGGCAGGTCGATCAGGCCGCCCCAGCGGTCCGGCTGCTCCAGGAAGACGACCCGGCCGAGGCCCCAGGTCTGTGCCTGCACCGGGTTGGTCAGCGGGTCGCCCGGGCCGGTGGCGATCGCGCCCGAGGTGAGCGTCCACAGCGGGGCGGCGATCGCGGCGTCGGTCAGCGCCTGGATCAGGGTCAGGGTGCCGGACAGTCCGGCGGGCACCACGGGCCGGTCCGCGAGCGGCGTCTCGTCCAGGCCGAGCAGCGAGACCACTCCGGTCACGCGGACCGGGGTGTCCTGGTCGGCGCCGGAGCGCAGGGCCCGGGTGAGGTCGGCGGCCAGCGACTCGCGCCGCGCCGTGCCGGTCTCGACCTCGACGACCTCGGCCCGGACGCCCCGCGAGGTCAGCGCCCGGACGCAGGCCTCGACCAGGTCCGCGGTGCGGCCGGAACGGTCCGCGGGGACGGCCACCAGCCAGGTGCCGGCCGGCTTGGCCGGCGCGGGGTCGGTGACGGGCGCCCAGGTGACGCGGTAGCGCCAGTTCCCGGTGAGGTCGCGGTCGCGCTCGCGTCGCCGCCAGGACGCCAGCGAGGGGAGCACCTCGCCGAAGGAGCGCTCTCCGTCGACGGCGAGCGTGTCGGCGAGCTGCTGGAGGTCGCCGTCCTCGACGGCCGCCCAGAACCGGGCCTCGGCCGCCGAGGTCGTGCCGTCCCCGTCGGCCGCCGCCGGCGCGGCCAGGCGGGAGCCGGTGAGCCAGTACCGCTGGTGCTGGAAGGCGTAGGTGGGCAGGTCGGTGCGTCGCCCGGCGGGCAGCACCTTGCGCCAGTCGACGGCGATGCCGCCCACGTGCACCCGGGCGAACGCCGCCAGCAGCCGGCGGGGGCCGCTGTTCTCGCGGTCCAGCGTCCCGGTGATCACCGGGGCGCCGGCCGTTCCCAGGTCCTCGATCGTCTCGGCGATCCCGGTGGTCAGCACCGGCTGCGGGGACACCTCGATGAACGTCCGGTTCCCGGCCGCGGCCAGCTCCCGGACCGCCTCGTCGAAGCGGACGGTCCGGCGGACGTTGGCGAACCAGTAGCCGGGGTCCAGCTCCGAACCGCTCATCCACCGGCACTCGACCGTGGAGAACAGCGGGACGCGTCCGGCTTCCGGCCGGATCCCCGCCAGACGCTCGGTCAGCACGCCCTCCAGCTGGGAGATCCCGGCCGAGTGCGCGACGAAGTCGGTCACCGGGAGGGGCCAGCGCATGACCTTCCGGGCCGCCAGCTCGGCGCCGAACTCGGCCAACGCGTCCGTTTCGCCGGACACCACGGTGGCGGCGGGTCCGTTCACGGCCGCGATCGCCAGCCGGTCACCCCAGGGGGCGAGCAGTTCGCGCACCGCTGCGGCGGGCATGACGACCGACAGCATCCCGCCGCCGGTGCCGAGCCCGGACAGCGCCCGGCTGCGGACCGTCACCACCTTGGCCGCGTCCTGAAGCGACAGGATCCCGGCCACCGTGGCCGCCGCGATCTCGCCCTGCGAGTGACCGAGCACCGCGCCCGGCGTGACACCCGCGGCCTCCCACACGGCTGCCAGCGACACCATCACCGCCCACAGCGCGGGCTGCGCCACGTCGGCGCGGTCCAGGTCGGGCGCGCCGTCCGCACCGGCCAGCACCTCGGTCAACGACCAGTCCACGTACGGTTCCAGGGCCTGCGCGCACTCGGCGAGCCGGGCCGCGAACACCGGCGAGGTCGCCAGCATCTCCCGCCCCATGCCGGCCCACTGGGCGCCCTGGCCGGGGAAGACGAACACCGCCTCGCCCGACTCGGCGGCGGCCGACGTTCCGGTGACCACCCCGGGAGCGCTCTCCCCGGCCGCCACCGCGGCCAGGCCCGCGGCCAGTTCCTCGCGGGCGGTGCCGGTCACCACGGCCCGGTACTCGTACACCGACCGGGTCGCCGCCAGCGACCACGCCACGTCCGCCGGGTCCAGCTCCGGCCGCGACGTCAGGTACTCCGCCAGCCGGGCCGCCTGGCGGCGCAGGCCGTCCGCCGTCCGCCCCGACACCACCCAGGCACCGGCCTCGGGCGCGTCGAGGAGCGCGGGGGCCTGCGGCTCGCCGGCGCCCGGGTCCGCCGCGGACGCCTCGGCGTCCGCCGGGTCGGGGGCCTCCTCCAGGATCACGTGGGCGTTGGTGCCGCTGACCCCGAACGAGGACACCCCGGCCCGGCGCGGGCGTCCGTCCGTCTGCCACGGCCGCGACTCCGTGAGCAGGCGGACGTCGCCGGCCGACCAGTCCACGTGCGGCGAGGGCTCGTCCGCGTGGAGCGTGGCCGGCAGGTTCCTGTGCTGGAGGGCCAGCACCATCTTGATCAGGCCGCTGATGCCGGCCGCGCCCTGGGTGTGGCCGATGTTGGACTTCACCGAGCCCAGCCACAGCGGCCGGCCCTCCGGCCGGTCCTGGCCGTAGGTGGCGATCACGGCCTGCGCCTCGATCGGGTCGCCCAGCACCGTGCCGGACCCGTGTGCCTCGACCACGTCGACGTCGGCGGTCGTCAGTCCGGCGTCGGCCAGCGCCGCCCGGATGACGCGCTGCTGCGAGGGGCCGTTGGGCGCCGTCAGACCGTTGGACGCGCCGTCCTGGTTCACCGCGGAGCCGCGCACCACGGCCAGCACCGGGTGGCCGTTGCGCCGGGCGTCCGAGAGGCGCTCCAGCACCACCATGCCCGCGCCCTCGGCGACGCCCATGCCGTCCGCCGCGGCCGAGAAGGACTTCGACCGGCCGTCGGGGGACAGCCCCCGCTGCTTGCTCACCCAGATGAACAGGTCCGGGGCGGAGGCGATGAACGCGGCACCGGCCAGCGCCAGCGAGCACTCCCCCGAACGCAGCGCCTGGCTGGCCAGGTTGACCGCCACCAGCGCCGACGAGCACGCGGTGTCGACGGTCACCGCCGGGCCCTCCAGGCCGAAGGTGTAGGACACCCGGCCGGAGAGCACGCTGGTCGTGGTGCCCGTCAGCAGGTGGGCCTCCAGGCCCTCCGAGGCGTCCGGCCCGACCAGGCCGTAGCCCGCGTAGCTCGCACCGGTGAACACGCCGGTCCGGCTGCCGCGCAGCGTCGACTGGTCGATGCCGGCCCGCTCCAGGGCCTCCCAGGAGGTCTCCAGGAGGAGCCGCTGCTGCGGGTCCATCGCCAGCGCCTCACGCGGGCTGATGCCGAAGAAGCCGGCGTCGAACTCGGCCGCGTTGTAGACGAATCCGCCCTGGCGCACGTACGCCGTGCCGGGGTTGTCCGGGTCCGGGTCGTAGAGGCCGTCCAGGTCCCAGCCGCGGTCCTGCGGGAACGCGCCGATCGCGTCCGTGCCCGAGTCCAGCAGTTCCCACAGTTCCTCCGGGGTCCGCACCCCGCCGGGGAAGCGGCAGCCCATGCCGACGATCACCACGGGGTCGTCGTCCAGCGGCACCGTGCTCGCCACGACGCCCGCGCCGCCGCTCGCGGCCCGGTCGCCCAGCAGCTCGTCCCGCAGGTAGCCGGCCAGCACCGTCGGGCTCGGGTAGTCGAAGAGCAGCGTGGCGGGCAGCTTCAGCCCGGTGGCGGCGCCCAGGCGGTTGCGCAGTTCGACGGCGGTCAGGGAGTCGAAGCCCAGCTCGCTGAAGGCCCGGCTGCTGCCGACCGCCTCCGGGGAGGAGTACTCCAGCACGCCGGCGGCCTCGGCCCTGACCAGGTTGACCAGGGTGCGGTCCTGCTCGGCGGCCGGCAGGCCGGCCAGCTGCTGGCGCAGGGGCGTGGCGGCGGCCCGGTCGGCGGACTGGTCGGGCCCGTCGCCGGCCAGGGCCTCGACGGCCTCCGGCAGGCTTTCGATCAGCGGGCTGGGGCGGCGCAGGGTGAACGGCGGGGCGAACCGCGCCCAGTCCACGTCCACGACCGTCGTCAGCGCCTCGCTCCCGTCCAGGATCCGGGCGAGCGCGCGGGTGGCCAGGTCGGGGCTCATCAGGCGCAGGCCGCGCCGCTCCAGCTGGGCGCCGTCGGCCCCGGCGCCCATCGCGCCGACGCTCCACGGGCCCCAGGCCACCGAGGTGGCGGCCAGGCCCCGGGCCAGGCGGCTCTCCGCAAGGGCGTCCAGGTAGGCGTTCGCCGCCGAGAACCCGGGCTGCTGGCCACCGCCCCAGACCGCGGCGACCGAGGAGAAGAGGACGAACGCGTCGAGGTCCAGGCCGGCGGTCAGCTCGTCCAGCCAGGCTGCCGCGTCCGCCTTGGCCGCGAGGACCTCGGCGAACTCCGCGAGGTCCAGACCGTCGACCGGCGTGTTGTCGATGGCCTCCGCGAGGTGCAGGACGGACGACAGGGCGGGGCCGGTCGACGGGATCCGGTCGAGCAGGCCGGCCAGCTGCGACCGGTCGGCGGCGTCGCAGGCCACGACGTCCACGTGGGCGCCGCGCTCGGCGAGTTCGGCCGCCTGCGCGGCGACACCGGGGGCGGCGGGGCCGGTGCTGCCGGTCAGCACCAGTCGGGCCGCACCCCGCTCGACCAGCCAGCGGGCGACGTGCCCGCCGATCGCCTCGGTGCCACCGGTGACGAGCACGCTGCCGCGCGGCGTCCAGTCCCGGGCGTCCTTGGGCTGCGGGGCGTGGACCAGCCGGCGGGCCAGCAGACCGGTCCGCCGGACGGCGACCTGGTCCTCGCCGCAGCCGGCCAGGACGGCGGTCAGCAGGCCCGCGGTCCGCTCGTCGAACTCGGCCGGCAGGTCGATCAAACCGCCCCAGCGGTCCGGGTGTTCAAGTGCGACGACGCGGCCGAAGCCCCAGACCTGCGACTGCAACGGGCCGGCCGGCGCCTCGCCGGGCGTGGCCGCGACGGCGCCGCGGGTGACGGCCCACAGCGGGGCGCTCACACCGGCGTCACCGAGGGCCTGCACCAGGGCGAGTGTCGCCCCGAGACCGCCGGTCACCGCCGGGTGGGTGGGCAGGCGCGACTCGTCGGTCGCGAGCAGCGACAGCACGCCGGACACCCCGGTGGTGCCCTCCTGCGCCTCACGGATCAGCACGGCGATCCCAGTCCGGTCGACGGCGCCGACCGGAACCTCGACGAACACGACCTCGGCCCCACGGGAGGTCAGCGCGGCGGCGCACTGCCGGGCGAGTTCGTCATCGCTCCGGCCCTCCGGGGTGACGACCAGCCAGTTGCCCGACGGCGCACCCGAGAGCCGCTCGGTCACCGGCGTCCAGGTGACGCGGTAGCGCCAGCCCTCCGTCGCCGAGCGGTCGCGCTCGCGGCGGCGCCAGGACGCCAGGGCGGGCAGCACCTCGACGAGTTGCCGCTGGTCCTCGATGGCCAGCGTGTCGGCGATGCGGGCCAGGTCCCCGCCTTCGACGGCGGCCCAGAACGCGGCCTCCGCCTCGGTACCCGAGCCGTCACCACCGACGGCCGTCACGCCCGCGGCCGAGGGCTCCAGCCAGTACCGCTCACGCTGGAAGGCATAGGTCGGCAGATCCACCGGCTCGGCGACCGACAGAACGCTCTTCCAGTCGACCGCAAGGCCACCCACATAAGCCTGCGCCAGAGCCGTCACCAGCCGGGCGGCACCCGCGTTGTCACGCTCCAGGGTCCCGACCGTCAGCACATCCGCGACACCCGCGTCCTCAGCCGTCTCCGTGACCGCCGCGGTCAGCACCGGGTGCGTCGACACCTCGACGAACGCCCCGTAACCACCACCCAGCAGGGTGCGGACGGCCTCCTCGAAACGGACCATCCGACGCAGGTTCGCGTACCAGTACCCCGCATCCACCTCGGCACCGGTGAGCCACTCGCCGGTCACCGTGGAGATCATCGGCACCCGGCCCGCCCGCGGGGCGATCCCGGCCAACTCCTCGGTGAGCAGCGCCTCCAGGGGCTCGACGGCCGGGGAGTGCGCGACGAAGTCCGTCGCCGGGATCCGCCACCGCAGCACCTTGCGCGAGGCCAGCTCACGCTCGAACTCCGACAGCGCCTCCGGCTCACCCGAAACCACCACCGCGGCAGGGCCGTTGACCGCCGCCACCGACAGCCGCTCGCCCCAGCCCTCGACGATCTCCCGAACCGCCGGCGAAGGCATCACCACCGACACCATCGAGCCCTGGATGGACAGGCTCGTCAGCGCCCGCGCCCGGACGGTCACCACGCGGGCGGCGTCCTCCAGGGACAGGATCCCGGCGACGGTGGCCGCCGCGATCTCGCCCTGCGAGTGGCCCAGGACGGCGTCCGGCGTGACACCGGCGGCCTCCCAGACCGCCGCGAGCGACACCATGATCGCCCACAGCACCGGCTGCACGACATCCGCCGCGTCCAGGGCGGGAGCGCCCTCGGCACCCGCCAGCACCTCGTCCAGCGACCAGTCCACGTACGGCGCCAGGGCCTGCGAGCACTCCGCCAGCCGCGCCGCGAACACCGGGCTCACCGAGGCGAGTTCCCGGCCCATGCCGACCCACTGCGCACCCTGACCCGCGAACACGAACGCCGTCCGACCACCGGTCCGGGCCACTCCCGACACCACCGAAGCGGCCGGAGCACCCAGGGCCAGACTCTCCAGGCCCGACGCCAGCGCGACACGGTCGCCACCGACCACCACGGCCCGGTGCTCGAACACCGAACGCGTCGCCGCCAACGACCACGCCACGTCCCGCGGCTCCAGCTCCGGCCGCTGCGACACCCAGTCCCTCAGCCGGCCCGCCTGAGCCGTCAGCCCCCGGGCCGACCGGCCCGACACCAGCCACGCGGCCGGCCCACCCTCGACCACCACGGCCGAACGGACCTCGTCGACCGGCTCGTCCACGGTCTCCGCCGGTTCGGCGTCGCCGACCGGGGCCTCCTCCAGGATGAGGTGGGCGTTGGTGCCGCTCATCCCGAACGACGAGACGCCGGCGCGACGCACCCGGTTCTCGGCCGTCCACGGCACGGCCTCGGTCAGCAGCTCCACCTCACCGGCCGACCAGTCGATGTGCGGCGAACGCTCGGCGGCATGCAGGGTCGCCGGCAGTTCCCGGTTCCGCAGCGCCATCACCATCTTGATCACACCGGCCACACCGGCGGCCGCCTGGGTGTGCCCGATGTTCGACTTCACCGACCCCAGACGCAACGGACCGCTGTCGCCGCGCTCCTGACCGTACGTCGCCAGCAGCGCCTGCGCCTCGATCGGGTCACCCAGCGGGGTGCCCGTCCCGTGCGCCTCCACCACGTCGACCTCGTCGGCGCGGACCCCGGCGTTGGCCAGCGCCGCCCGGATCACCCGCTGCTGCGACGGACCGTTGGGCGCCGTCAGACCGTTGGACGCACCGTCCTGGTTGGTCGCGCTGCCACGGATCACCGCGAGCACCCGGTGCCCGTTGCGGCGCGCGTCCGACAGCCGCTCGACCACGAGCATGCCCGCGCCCTCGCCCAGGCCCATGCCGTCGGCCGCCGCCGAGAACGGCTTGCACCGGCCGTCCGGCGCCAGCCCCATCTGCCGGCTGAACTGGTCGAACAGCAGCGGGTTGGCCGCCACCATGACACCGCCGGCCAGGGCCAGCGTGCACTCCCCGGAGCGCACCGCCTGGCAGGCGAGGTGCAGCGCCACCAGCGAGGACGAGCACGCGGTGTCGACCGTCACCGCCGGGCCCTCCAGGCCCAGCACGTACGACACCCGGCCGGACACCACGCTGGTCGAGATCCCGGTGACGAGGTGCCCGTCCAGCTCGCCCTGCAGACCGGAGCTCCAGCCGTAACCCGAGGCGGACGCGCCCGCGAACACGCCGGTCGCCGAACCGCGCAGCGCCGCCGGGTCGAGACCGGCCCGCTCCAGCGCCTCCCAGGCGACCTCCAGCAGCAGCCGCTGCTGCGGGTCCATCGACACCGCCTCACGCGGACTGATCCCGAAGAACCCCGCGTCGAAGCCGGTCGCGTCGTAGACGAAGCCGCCGGCCCGGACGGGGCCGCCGTCGGCGGCGTCGCCCTGGCCCTCGATGACCCAGCCCCGGTCCTCCGGCAGGACGGAGATGGCGTCGGTCCCGGCGGTCACCAGGTCCCACAGCGCCTCGGGGCCGGTCACACCGCCCGGGTACCGGCACGCCATGCCGACGATCGCCAGCGGCTCGTCGGTCGCCGCCGCCGCGACCGGAGCGCTCTGCGCGGCGTCGGGGATGCCGGCCAGCTGCGCCAGCAGGAACTCGGCGGCGGCCGTGGGCGTGGGGGCGTCGAACATCAGGGTCGCGGGCAGCTGGAGTCCGGTGGCGGCGCTGAGCCGGTTGCGCAGCTCGACCGAGGTCAGCGAGTCGAAGCCCAGGTCGCTGAAGGCACGGGTGGCCTCGACGGCCTCGGGCGAGGCGTAGTCGAGCACCGAAGCGGCCAGGGTCTGCACCAGGTGGACCAGCGCCCGGTTCTGCTCGATGCGCGACAGACCCGCCAGCCGCTGCTTCCAGGACGCGCTCGCGTCCGAACCGCCGGCCCGGTCGCCCCCGGGAGCGTCCGGCAGCTCGTCGGCCAGGGCCGCGACGACCTCGGGCAGGCCCTCGATCAGGGGGCTGGGGCGGCGCAGGGTGAACGGCGGGGCGAACCTCTCCCAGTCGATGTCGGCGACCGTCAGCTGCTCCTCGCCGCCGTCCAGGATCT